>NZ_JBTNDW010000010.1:0-162910 GCF_054510775.1 Arthrobacter sp. TMT4-20
GTACGGTGGAAACCCGCGCTGAATGCCTTTGCCATCACTTTCGCCGGGCGTTGGCCGGCAGCCGAAACCTACTAACTAAAATGCTGAAAACACCGAAAAAGTTACAGACCCCAGTGAGCGTGCCGTGTGTTCCTAGGGCTCGCGAGGCCAGGAACAGGTGGTTGGTCGCTGGCGCCAGGTCGGCGTTACCTCTCACACAGCGCCAGGAGTGTGGCACGGGACCCAGCGAGACAATCCCTCACGGTTCCATTCCCAGGCCGTTCAAGCTGCGTCATTCGGCCAGTTGCTGGGGCGTAGCCTTGGTTCAGCTAGTAGATGGGATGAATGGGGATGCGGGTGTGCGGTTTGAATGAAGGGTTTCGGGAGGAATTACCGGCATGACGACAACTGATGGAACTAGAGCGGCAGGTCCGTTGTGGAAACGGGTGAGCGCCGATTTGTTGAGCGAGCTCCAACGTGGCACTTTCGATGCCCGGTTCCCGGGCGAGCTTGAGTTGGCGCAACGATACGGGGTCAGCCGCGGAACGATCAGGGCAGCGTTGAGGCCCTTGCGGGACGCGGGGCACGTTAACGCGCATCCCGGGCGAATGTCGCGGGTCCAGGCGGGAGGAAATACAGCCTTCGGCCCGTTATACAGCCTGCTGGCGTCCGTGCGAGACTCTGGGATGGAACACCGAAGCGTTGTGCTTCAACAGGAAATCACACAGAGTCCTGCCACGGCGACCCTGCTTTCCTTGAAGCAGGACGCCGAATTCTTCCATCTCACTCGGGTGCGCTTTGCCGACGAGGAGCCAATTGCGCTGGACGAAGTGTGGATGCCTGCAGATATTGCGGGAGGTTTAGTGGATTCAGATTTCACCAGGAACTCCTTGTATGGGGAGCTCGAAAAGCATTGCGGAATGGTCCTCAACGGCGGAACTGAGCAACTCTCGGCTGTCCTGGCCGCTCCGGAGCACTCGAGGCTTCTGCAATGTGCCGCCGGTTCGCCACTTCTACTGATCGAGCGAACTGGGTGTCATCGGGCGCAATACGTCGAGTTCCGACGAACCTATGTTGTGGGTGACCGGGTGGAGATTGCGACCAACTTCGGGTGTAAAGCGGATCCGCCGACGTCCTGAACAAACGGCCGTTATACCGACTTCGCTGGGACTGGGCAACGATCCTCATACGTGGCGCGCCGGTAGAAGGCCCAGGAGAGTAGGCCGATAGCGAGAACCGCGAGGACGGGTTGAATGGGCTCGAAGTACTGCATCGCTCCCGAGGTTCCCAGAGCGAGCAAGACGATCTTGTTGCACACGGGGCAGCCGACGGCAAAGAAAGTCACGATCGCCCCCGCGATGCCCGAACGGGTCCGCGGAGATTCCACAATCCGATCCTGGGCGATATAGGTACCGAGGACCAGGCCGCTTAGCGCCGAGGAGATGATCAGCGCTGGCACCGACCACCAGGTGGGGGGAACTTCACGGCTGAATAATGGCGTGTCGATGAGATCGGTCGGAATGGCTACGAGCAGGAAGGTCGCCACCGCACCGAATAACACGGCGATCCACCGGCGTAAGGGCCACCGAAGAAGAGCGTTGAGCAGAGTGGGTCGCTGGGTCGTGGGGTTCTCGGTGCGGGGAGTCATGGAGCTTCCTTTGACACTTGATCCGAAGACGCTTCTGGTGATGCGGGGTCATTCGGGGGTGCTGATGACCTGTGGCTGCGCCGGCGTAAGTAGATGGCGCCGGTTGCGGTGAGGAGCATGAGAATTAACAGCATGACAGCTACGTCGGGGATTGAGTCCGCGAAGGTACGTACCGCGTTCTCGAGGGCGAACTGGTCGGTAACGGAAAGGATCCCACCCAGACTCGCTGTTCCGTCTGTGGCGATGAGGAAGATTCCGATGCCGATTGAAAGGGAGCCAGAGATCACCATAATCCAGGTGTTGGACCACCGTCCGATGGTTACAGGGCGGGGACGAAGCCACCGACGTCCGGAAACACCGAGGCGGTCCCACAGCGCAGCGAGGAAGAACAGCGGGACTGCCATTCCCAGTGCATAGATGGCGAGCAGAATTCCGCCGTAGACGGCGTTGCTGCCAGCTGCGGCGACGGTAAGAATTGACCCAAGGATGGGTCCGGTGCAGGCTCCTGCGACCCCGTACGCCAATCCGAGGACGAAGACGGAACTGCCGGAACCGACAGTCGCGGACCGGGTGCGGATGAATGCCGGTAGGCGGACACCGAGGATCTGAATGAGACCCAAAACGATCATGAGGGCGGCTGCGAGCCCGATGAGAATGTGTCTGTCAGTGGTGACGAGGGACCCCAGGGTGCCAGCGAAGACCCCCAGGGGTACGAGGGTGCACAACAATCCTGCGTAGAAGAGCATGGTCCGGCCGACCAGTTGCCGTTTTGTGCTGAAGGCATACGCGAAGAATGCTGGCAGCAACAATGCTGAGCACGGACTGAGGAGGGTGAGGAGACCACCGAGGAACGCCCCGCTGTACCCGATTAGCATTACTGGAGACTGGTTTCTGCCAGCACAGTCTCAATGGCTTGTTCAAATACTTCTACCGGTTGGGCGCCCGAGATGGGGATGTCGTTCACCAGAAACAAGGGTGTTCCGGTAGCTCCCAGGGCTGCGGCTTCCTCAGCGTCGGTTTGAACAGCCTGATTGAGCTCCTCCGAGTCCAGATCCGCTGTGAACGCCGTGATGTCGGCTACCCCAACTTCTTCTGCGATGCGGATCAGCTCCTCGCGCGGGAGGCTGATGTGTCCGCGGTCGGGGGCCGCAGCGAAGACGGCTTTATTGAACTCCCAGAACCTATCCTGTTCCCCTGCTGCCCGGCCGGCAACTGCAGCATCAAGAGACTCAGTTCCGAAAACAGGTAAATCTCGCCACTCAATCCTTAGTTCTCCGCTAGCAACATACTGCTCGACCAACGCCGGCAATGTCTCGCGAGAGAAAACCCCGCAGAACGGGCATCTGTAATCGGCGTATTCGACCAGAACAACGGGGGCGTCGACCTCACCCATTGCTAACGGGTCGTCGGCGATGCGCCGGGATAAATCGAACTTCTCTTCCTCCCGGCCGCCGGATTCCTCTGCGACGTCTGTTCCTGATCCATCAGAAGCGGGTGAGGAGGCTCGCTGGGAAGCGATCAAGCCAATAATCAGGATGAGCGCGGCGACAAGCAGGGCAGCAATGAGGGTGGCCGATCGAACACCCGCGGTTCGTTGATCAGATTCTTGTGGCATTCATTACTCCTGGCGTCGTGCGCCCCATGGGAAGGCACAAGGGGACGGAAAAGGGGGATTCACCCGGACACCAGATCCCTGTTTGTCGGATCTGGTGTCCGGGCGCGTCCGAGAAACACCGCTGTCAGCGAGGTCAGAGCCCCACCAGCGGCGTTGGATAACTAGATGTTGACCCGGTAATAGACAGGACCGGAACCCACATTGACGGATTCCTCAACGGTCTGGTTACCGTTCCAGCCGCTGTGGATGGCTCGTCCGTCGCCGAGGTAGACGGCGTTGTGTGAAAAGCCCATCCCGCCGTCGGCGTAGTAGACGAAGTCGCCGGGCTGGGGATCTGATACCGGAGTAGCGAAGGCCATCAAGGACTCAGGGGACTCGTCTCCCACCCCCATCACCCCGGCGGCTCGCAATGCCCCTTCGCCCAGGACGGTGCAGTCCTGAATAGCGCCCAACTGCGTGTTGGCGAAGGCAAGAATACGGCTGTTGGCAGTACCGCTCTGGGGAGCGTCCGAGGAATCCCAGATATTTCCTGACTCGCTGCTCACCCGGTTACTCAGGGGACTGATCGATGCACTTTGTGTACTCACGCTAAAGTCGGAAACCGCTGATGACGAGGCTGCGGAGCCAGAGGCAACCGGTGCAGCAGTCACGGCATTCGACTCCTCGGACAGCACGATGGTGTTTCCCGGGTAGATGATTGACGTGACGGTGAGCTGGTTTAGGCTCAGCAGCTTGTGCAACGCCACACCTGTCTGAACGCTGATAGCGCCCAGCGAATCACCTGACTTCACGGTGTACGCAGTGCCTTGATTGGTGGGGCTCGCCTCCACTTCGACTGTTGAAGCAGCCGATGAGAACGATGAAACGGTGTGATCCTGCGCCGGGTGGGCGATCGCCGAAGCGTGGGCGGGGCTTGCTCCCGCCGCAAGCATTCCGGAAGCAACCACAAGCGCGGCGATCTTGGGTCCCCCCTGAGGCAGGACGGCTTGCCTGCTGAGGAGAAGAATCGAACGGCTTTTCGTATCGGCGCGATGTCGGGCGCGCACAGTATTTGATGACATGAATAATCTCTCCCTATACCTACGAGGTGAGCTGTCGGATTCGGATGGGAGACACCCGGCCGCACGAGGACAAACGCCCCGCCCGGCTTCACCCCAAGGGTTCCTAAAGAACCCACCTATGGTTTCCCCGCCCCAGCCTTCCTATCTAAAGGACCAAGGCCTTTGGCTGGGTTCGGTAAAAGGCCTCGATAAGCCCCACCTTCAGTGGGGCACTGTATTAAACCTACTCGGAAAAACTAAATGTACAAACATTTACACTGACGGCGCCTCCCTGGTTGGCAACCTCAATGAAGAGAGAGCGATTCCCAGGCATCAGTGGAGCGTCAGACCACTCCCGTGGTGCCCAGGAGTGACCCGATAAGGAAAGTGGCTGCCAATGCCAGCGCGCCGCCAAGAACGATCCTTACGGTCGGGCGCGTCGCCGGGTTGCCGCCAATCCGTGCGCTGCCGTAGCCGGTTACGGCGAGGGCAATCAGGACTGCGACGAAGGTCGCGAGGACACGAGTTTCCTCTGGAAACAGAAGAATCGTCAGCAGGGGGAGGATCGCGCCAAGGGTGAAGGCCAGCGCAGATGCGGCCGCAGCAGCTAGCGGGCTCGCCACGGCGTCCTCGCGCAATCCGAGTTCAGCTTCGAGATGGGCCCCCAGGGCATCGTGTTTGGTGAGTTCCACTGCCACCTGATGGGCTGTGTCCCGGCTAAGCCCCTTCGATTCGTAGATTCCGGCCAGCTCCGCAAGTTCCGCTTCAGGCTCGGTTTCAAGCTCAAGGCGTTCCTTGGCGATGAGGGCCTGCTGGCTGTCTTTCTGACTACTCACGGACACATACTCTCCGAGGGCCATGGATATCGCGCCGCCGACAAGACCGGCAATGCCAGCGGCAAGAATCACGGGGGTTGCCGTTGTCGCTCCCGCAACTCCGACGACGAGGGCAGCGACCGAGACAATCCCATCATTGGCTCCAAGCACACCCGCTCGAAGCCAATTGAGCCTGCCATGGATGGTGTTGTCATGGGGTTCGTCACTATGCGTGCCTGGTACGGGAGAACTAGTCATTCCCGTAATCTAGGCCTCCACGAGCCAGTACACCAGTAAGGATCGACTCTCCTGTCGGGATTCCGATTCGGGTGACCTCGACGGAATTCGCTGTGATTCACTGCGGCGCTGAAAGGGGCTTGCAATAGTCACCGCGCCGGCCGTTTTGTTCCGGGCGCCGGCGAAGAGGCATGGGATTCTTTGACCGAGTAAGGTAAGCGAACCAAGTAGGCACCACATACCGCAATTGCGGTTCGAAGTTCGAGGAGGAAACGTCATGACCGGAAGTGTGATTGTTGGTGTGGATGGAAGCGAGACCGCGTACAAGGCAGCCTCGCGCGCCGCGACTCTTGCCGAAGGCCTCGATGCAGAACTTGTGGTGGTCAGCGCGCACATTACGGGTAACACGGAAGTTGTCCATATCGGCAACGACACTTGGATACTGGATGATGCTGAGCAGGCTCTCAAGTTGGCCGAGCAGGTTGCAGTGAAACTGCGAGAACAACACCCTTCCGTGAAGGTGCGCCCCGCTGCGGGGCGGGGCAAGCCGCAGGATGTCCTCATCGAGGAAGCCGAGCGTGTCGGTGCCCAATTGCTGGTGGTAGGTAACGTGGGAATGAAGGGGCTTCGACGGGTTCTGGGAAGCGTTGCGTGGAGTGTCGTACATAACGCACCCTGTGACGTGCTCGTCGTGAAGACCGCCTCCTGATTTCACTGCAGCTCCCAAGCTGCGGCCTGGGCTGAAACGAGGACTGCGCGCGGCGACAAAGTCAGATCGACATACTTCGCAACGGGATCGTTCGTCTCTTCGGCTTGAGTCGTAACATTGAAGCGGATACGGACTTCGGTTTCCGAAACGCGTTGTAAAGGACTATAAGAACTTGTCACTCGAATCACTGCCCGTCCTGGATTACTCTCAGCTGAACGCAGGGCCCGAGGAGGCATCGGACTTCCGGGACGATCTGCGCAATGCGATGCACGAGGTCGGATTCCTGTACCTGGCAGGTCATGGCATCCCGCAGGAGCTCACTAACGCCATGCTCGCTACCTCCAGACGCTTCTTCGACTTGTCGGAGGAGCAAAAACTGGAGCTGGAGAACGTTCATAGCCCCCAGTTTCGTGGCTACACCAGGATGGGCGCCGAATTGACTGATCGGGCGGTGGACTGGCGAGAGCAGATCGACATTGGCGTCGAGCGCAACGCTGTGGAACCGGCGGCAGGGGTCGCTGACTACTGGCGGTTGGAAGGCCCCAATTTGTGGCCGGCTGAATTGCCCGAGATGCGGAAGATCGTCTCTGAGTGGACTCAGCGACTGAGTGCCATTTCCCTCGACCTTTTACGGGCGCTTGCCGTGTCTCTCGGTGCACCGGAGGACAGTTTCGATGAAGCCTTTGGTTCAAGCGCCTTCCCGATGCTGAAAATCGTGCGTTACCCGGGGGAGTCCGGCAACGAGCCGAAACAAGGCGTCGGGTCGCACCGCGACGGCGGAGTGCTCACACTGCTCCTGGTGGAACCGGGAAAGGGCGGACTCCAGGTCGAATACCAAGGAGAGTGGATCGACGTACCTCAGGTCCCTGGAACGTTCGTGGTCAACATCGGTGAAATGCTCGAATTGGCGACAAACGGCTACCTCAAAGCGACACTGCACCGTGTCATCTCACCTGGTACCGGAACCGACAGGATTTCCCTGCCCTTCTTCTACAATCCGGCGCTGGATGCCACCATGCCCGCACTGCGCATGAGCCCGCAGTTTCACGCCAAGGCCCAGGGGCTGTCGGTGGACCCGACCAACAGCCCAATCCTTGAAACCTATGGGGATAATGCTCTGCGCTATCGGTTGCGGGCCCACCCAAACGTTGCCGCGCTTCACCACGCCGACCTCCTGCAGCAGCAAGGGCAGCAATAGGGAACGTAGACAGTCACCAGGCATGAAGCGCAGCGGAACCGCTGTACCGATCCGTTGGTTAGCCACCCAGCGTCGCAAGCAGCGGACTCATCCGGTAGGGGATGGGCTGGCGAAGAAACATGCTGGTTCTGGTTCGCAGGATTCCGGGGCAGAGGCGAATCTCTTCTGACACTCGGTAGAGGTCGTCCGGGTCGCGAGCGACAACCCGGCAGAGAAGGTCCGTTTCTCCTGCGGGTGCAAGACATTCGACAATTTCTGGAATGGCGCGGAGCCCTTCAACGGCAACATCGATCCTGTGCTGGTCAAGCTCTGCGGCTACATGCGCTGATATGAACAGGCCGAGGGCCTCTGGCACGATGCGCACGCTGTTATCCCGCAGGGCACCTTGTGACTCGTAGCGCTCCAGGCGCGCCTGGACCGTGCCGCGGGCCAACCCTGTGCGGTGCGCGATGGCCAGCACGGTCATTCGAGGGTCAGCGTCGAGTGCTTCGAGGACAGCGCGATCAATAGCATCCCTGATCGGACGTTGATCTTTGTTGATGGCCATGGTTCTCCTCAATAGGCGCGGTCAGGATGACCAAGGTTGACATCCGGATAACTAAAAGTCTAGTCAGATTGACTACCAAATACGCCGACTGTTGCACACAGGTATGACGATGTTGCTCAATGGAAGACAGAAAGGTCAGGAATGGAGATCCCCTTCCCAGGCTTTGCAAGCAGCTAGTGAGTACACCCCTCCAAGGTTGCGAAGTGTCGCTCCCATAAGGAGCGCACTCGGTCCGTCGCCCCACCCCTGCTGCGGACTCCATTGAGCTGGATTGCGGCCGACGCCACCGCTGGAAGGGTTCATATCTACGGTTGACCTGCACACTGGTTCTTGTCCCTGCGGTGGTCTGTGGGACGCTCGTAACAGGCGAGACACTGAATGCAAGGTGTTGCCGGAGGTCATAGAGACGCCAAATATCGGTTTGTTGAGATGCCGGCGCGTCGTACCGGCCATGACAAGATCGAACCACCTGGGAGGTCACCACGAAGAAGTTTGCGTTCTTGCCTGCACTTGTATTGTTGGTGGCCGGTGCTGGCTGCGCTCCGGCGACAGGGAAGCCGACGGACATGGCTCCCGAAGAAACCTCGACGGCTATACCCTCTGCCGCCGATATGCTCCCGACGGATGCTGAACGTTCAGCGGAGCGTCCGTCGGCCCCCGTAGCGGAAGCACCCGAGTCACTTGATGAAGACATCACAGCGATCCTTGACGCCGCAGGTGACTACCGCGTCGGGGTCGCGATAGCCGACACTTCCGGCGATAATGCACGACTTTTCGGGGAAGAGTCAGCGTTCTTTGCTGCCAGCACGGCAAAGATCATTACGGCTGCAGCCTTCTACCATTCAGTCGAAGACGGCGAAGCCAGTCTCGATGAAAACCTGGGCAAAGAAGACGCGGGCTTCCAGATCCAGGACATGGTCAACAACAGTGACAACAATGCCTGGTTGCTCCTGATGCAGTCGGTCGGTTATCCGGAACTGACTGACTATGCCGAGTCCCTTGGTGTTGCCTATGATCCCGAGGAAAATCTGCTTACCACCGCGGATATGGCGCGGGTGCTGACAATGCTTCATGAGGGAGAACTGCTGAACCGGGAGAATACAGCTCAGTTGCTGGGCTACATGCAGGAAACGAACAATGAAGAACTAATCCCTGCAGGAGCCAGTCCGGAGGTCACCGTGCATCATAAGTACGGACTGATAGGTTCAGATCTTCACGATGCTGCACTCCTGACCCATGGCGATTCCACTGTAGCCCTGGTGATCTATACCAAGAACACCGGTGACGGTAGTGAAGCCGATCAGATCCAGCTAATTCGTTCCCTGACCCGCGCGGCTGAGGATGCGCTCTTCGCTGCTGACTTATGAGTGCCTGTGATTCCAGAGGCGAAGGCAGCGGGACTCGCAACGCCTGAGGCGAAAGCATGTGCGGAAGCTTTCTCCCAAGGGAAGATCATGCCGGTTAGGCGAGGGAGAGGAAAAGCTTCTCGAGTTCTTTCCTGTCCATCGTGGCGTCCTCGCGAACGATGCACTGCTCGAGACCGCTGGCAATAATAGCGAAGCCCGCCCTATCGAGTGCCTTGGAAACGGCGGCCAGCTGCGTCACGATGTCCTTGCAGTCCTTGCTCTCCTCAAGCATGCGCGTAACAGCAGCGAGCTGACCCTGCGCACGTTTAAGTCTGTTGACGACCGGCGCTAGTTCAGTCGAATCAAGTTGCATGAGATCTCCAAGGGCTTAGATTGTGTACGATCCATCGTATACCCCCTGGGGTGTTTTGCATACCCATGGGGTATCTGCAATACTCGGTCGGGTATCCAATACATCCTTTTGAGAGGCACACATGACTCCTGTTTCCACGTCCACTTCCATCACAGCACTTGATCCGGGGACTCTGCGTGAATGGGCGACAGAGCATCAGGACCTCGTCGTGATCGACGTCCGCTCCGCCGCCGAATTTGAGTCCATGCATATCCGCGGCTCCTACAACGTGCCGCTGCCGTTGCTGTCAGAGCACACCGATGAGCTTGCAGCCCGCCTGGCCTCACGCGTCGTGCTGGTCTGTCATTCCGGCATCCGCGCCGAACAGGCCCGCCAGCGGCTAGCAACCTCAGGTATTGACACTGCCTATGTACTGACCGGTGGTGTTCCAGGATTTGCTGCCGCCGGTGGAGATGTAGTCAAGGGTAAGGACCGCTGGGATCTAGAGCGTCAGGTCCGTCTCGCAGCAGGTTCCCTGGTGATGGTGGGCCTCACTGGAGGTAAATTCGTATCACCGAAAATCCGTTTGTTGGCCGGTGTCATTGGCACTGGTCTCACCTTCTCGGCCGCAACCAACACCTGTGCGATGGGTAAAGCCATCTCGACGATGCCGTGGAACAGGGCCGCTGTTGATCCCACACGCGAAAGTGCCATACTGACTCTTCCCGTTGCTAACGCCGGAGATGAGACCACAGCCTCATGACCACCACCCTGGTCCTGGTTCTGGCCCTCTCTGTGGTGATCGGGCTCTCCCTCGGCGTGCTGGGTGGCGGCGGATCGATCCTCACCGTCCCAATCCTGGTCTACGTCGCCGGGTTTGAGGCCAAGGAGGCTATCGCCGCTTCCCTTTTCGTCGTCGGCGTCACGTCAGCGGTCAGTGTCATCAGTCACGCCCGTGGGGGGAGGGTGATGTGGCGAACCGGCTTGATCTTTGGCGCGGCCGGAATGGTCGGTGCATTTGCCGGCGGTCTCCTGGGTGGCCAAATCCCGGGGCAGATCCTGCTCATTGCCTTTGCGCTCATGATGGTCGCCACCTCCGTGGCGATGCTTCGCGGACGTAAGAAAAAATCGACGGACAGCGGTGAGCCAGTCAAGCACGAACTTCCTATCGGCAGAGTGCTGCTGGATGGGGCTGTTGTGGGGCTTGTGACTGGACTAGTCGGCGCAGGCGGCGGATTCCTCGTCGTTCCAGCGTTGGCATTGCTCGGTGGCTTGCCGATGTCGATTGCCGTCGGTACCTCGCTCGTCGTCATCGCCATGAAGTCCTTCGCCGGACTCGCTGGGTATCTGACGACGGTGCAGATCGACTGGGGTATCACCCTGGCCGTGACCGCGGCGGCCGTCGTGGGCACCCTAATTGGCTCCAGACTGGCCGGGCGAATTCCCGAGGTGGCGCTGCGGAAGGCATTTGGGTGGTTCGTTCTGGCAATGGGCACGTTTGTACTCATTCAGCAGGCACCCGCTGACCTGCGGTGGTTCTTTGTTGCTGGGGTTGCCGCACTCGCGGCAGTCGGCGTTGTGGCCTGCTGGTTCTTCCTCAAATCGTGTCCCCTTCGCAAGCCTGACGGGCCACGACGCGAGAAGGCCCCGTCGCCCGCCTGAATCACAGCCCGCGCCAGGCGAGACCTGTGGGCCCACCCGCAATCCAATCGTTCGGCGGACAAGACCTGACCGCTGCCACACCCTAATGAACTATTGAAGGAGAAAACCATGGCTGAAATCACCATCAATGAGGCCGACCAACGCCGTTCAGAGTCGATCATCCTCGATGTTCGGGAAGATTTTGAGGTAGCCGAGGGCATGATCCCCGGGGCGTTGCATATCCCGATGGGCGAGTTGCAGGCGCGACTGTCCGAACTGAATCCGTCGGTTCATGTGATCGCGGTGTGCCGGAGCGGCAACCGCTCCGCCCGGGTTGCCGACGCGTTGAACGGCGCAGGGTTTACCGCCGACACGATGGCCGGTGGAATGTCTGCCTGGACCAAGGCCGGTCTTCCGACTACCTAACCCATTCCGCCGGTGGCCGCCATGGGGGCGTGCCCCGGAGCGTGAAGCATAGAAGAATGTTGCCTTGCCATATACCCCTAGGGGTATTACAGTAGTAATAGATCAAGACCACGAACGAAGGAGATCAGCAGATGCTTATCGAGCGTATTTACGATGAAGACCTCGCACAGGCCAGCTACCTGATTGGCTGCCAGGCCAACGGCACCGCGGTAGTTGTCGACGGCCGCCGCGACATCGCCGTCTACCAGGATCTGGCCCAAAAGAACGGCATGGAAATCATCGCCGTCACTGAAACCCACATCCATGCCGACTACCTCTCAGGTACCCGCGAACTCGCGGCCGCCACCGGTGCAAAGATTTACGTCTCCGGTGAAGGTGGCCCCGACTGGCAGTACGAATTTGACGGCGAACGGCTCTACGACGGCGACAAAATTGTCATCGGCAACATCACCATCAAGGCCGTTCATACCCCTGGCCACACCCCGGAGCACCTGTCCTTCCTGGTGACCGACGGAGCTTTCAGCTCCGAACCCGGCTTCCTGCTGTCGGGGGACTTTGTATTCTCGGGAGATTTGGGGCGCCCCGATCTGCTGGATGAGGCAGCTGGCGGCGTTGATACCCGATTCGAGGGTGCCAAGCAGTTGTTCACCAGCCTGCGGGATAAGTTTCTGACCCTGCCCGACTATGTCCAGGTCCACCCTGCCCACGGTGCCGGCAGTGCCTGCGGTAAGGCCCTCGGGGCAATCCCGTCCTCCACTGTGGGATACGAGCGCCTGTACGCCTGGTGGGGACCGTATCTCGCGGCCAATGACGAACAGGGCTTCATCGACGAACTGCTTGATGGACAGCCCGATGCTCACGCCTACTTCGGTCGAATGAAGAGGGAGAATCGTGAAGGTCCAGTAGTCATGGGCCAGCGAGCACCCTTGACAGAGCTGAGCATCGCCGACGTCGCCGCAAAGCTAGCCGACGATCAGGTCACCTTCATCGACACCCGGTCACATACCGAGGTGCATGAGGGCACGGTTGCCCGCTCCCTGAACGTTCCTGCCGGCAAGTCAGTGGCAAGCTACGGAGCATGGGTGGTCAACCCGGAAACGGACAAGAATCCGCTGGTGCTTCTGGCCGCCGATCAAGAAATGGCGCAGGACATGTGGGATCACCTGGTCCGGGTAGGCATCGACAAGGTTGGCGGCTACGTCACCAGCATTGACGGGCTTCCCACGAACACCCCGAAGCTGATCCAGCCTGCGGAATTGGACGATTTCGACGCCGCCATGGTGCTGGATGTCCGCAACCGCACCGAACACACTGCCGGGCACATCCCCGGCTCGCACCAGCTCAGCGGTGGCCGTGCTATGTGGCACCTGGATGAACTGCCAGGTGAAGGAACCATTGTCACGTACTGCCAGTCCGGAGTGCGGAACTCCGTGGCGGCCAGCGGCCTTCGTCGCGCAGGGTACGACGTCGTCGAACTCGACGGAAGCTACGCGGGATGGGCCAGCTGGAAGCAGCAGGAAACTGTTTCCGCCAAGTAAACAGAGCCAGCTCAGTCCTTGAGCTGTGGCGGCGGCACGGTCAATCCGGTCGCCGCCACAGCATTTAACCTCGGCCATCGGTCCGTGACAGGAGAATATCCGTGAAACCCGGCAGAAACTCGTCGCCACCTAAACAGGGCGCTGCAATAGAGCTGGGATTGCGGCAGAATTTGGCGCAGTTCATGCTCCTCGTCGCAGTCAATGCCCTGGTGGGTGGCACTCTTGGCCAGGAGCGGACGGTGCTGCCCCTGCTGGCCGAGAAGGTCTTCCACCTCGAGCTCTACACCTCCGCGCTGACCTATATTCTCGCGTTCGGTCTCGCGAAGGCTGCAACCAACTATTTTGCCGGCACTCTCGCAGACCGCTACGGGCGCAAACCAGTCCTCATTTCCGGCTGGCTGATCGCGTTGCCGGTCCCACTCCTGCTGATCTTCGGGCCGTCCTGGGGGTGGATTGTGGCAGCCAACGTCGTCCTCGGCATCAGCCAGGGCCTAACCTGGTCAATCACCGTCATGATGAAAATGGACCTGGTGGGTCCCGAACGCCGAGGACTGGCGATGGGCCTGAACGAAGCGGCTGGCTACCTCGGCGTCGCGGGAGCAGCACTGGCCACCGGCTACATAGCATCGACCTATGGGTTACGTCCCGGACCGTTCCTGCTGGGTGCCGTCTTCATTGCTCTTGGGCTCGGGCTATCCGCCCTGACCATCCGCGAAACCCATCACCACGCCAAAGCCGAAGCGGCTCGGCATGTCAGCGTCCATGCCGGCACCGAAGCAGGGCTGAGCAGCCGTGCCGTCTTCACCCTGACGAGTTTCCGGGACAAATCCCTGTCCTCAGTGAGCCAGGCCGGCATGGTGAATAACCTGAACGATGGTCTCGCCTGGGGGCTGTTTCCCATCCTTTTCGCCACAGCGGGTCTGGGTCTTGAACGTATCGGTATTCTTGCTGCCGTCTATCCAGCTGTCTGGGGTGCCGGGCAATTGATCACTGGCGGTTTGTCAGATCGAATCGGCCGCAAGCCCTTGATTGTCGCGGGGATGCTGGTTCAAGCAGTCGCCTTGGTCATGGTCGCTGCTGGAACTGGCTTCGGAACCTGGCTTGCCGCCGTCATCCTGCTTGGTGCAGGCACCGCGATGGTCTACCCCACATTGCTGGCTGCGATAGGCGATGTCGCGCACCCCGAGTGGAGGGCCCGCTCGGTGGGGGTTTACCGGTTGTGGCGCGACGGTGGCTTCGCCGTCGGGGCCCTTCTCTCCGGCGTCATCGCGGACGCTTACGGTATTCCGGCTGCTGTGGCGGTCGTCGCGCTCGTCACCGCACTCTCGGGACTTGTCGTCGCGCTACGGATGCGAAACGGCGATCACAATGCCGCAGCTCATCCTTGACCAATACCCCTAGGGGGTATAGTGTCTGGGTACCGAGCGGGAAGTCCGAGCCCCAAGAGGGCCGCTTACTCCTTGAAGGTCTTTTGATGCGGCTGTAGCCCGCGGAATGACTGCCGGGCGCTGCACCCGTTGACTTCTAAATGACACCATTGCGTTTGTTAGGGGACCATCATGTCCAGTACTCCAGCTGCAGAATCAACTCCGAAGGTGAAAAAGAGCGAGGACCATGAGGTGCATTCTCATGGGGAGCATGCGGGGCATTCCACCGCAATGTTTAAGAACAAGTTCTGGTTGAGTTTGGTCTTGAGTGTTCCGGTGGTGTTGTTCAGCCATATGTTCGCCATGATCGTCGGCTACACGCCGCCGGATTTCCCCGGCGCGATGTGGATCTCACCGATTCTGGGTACCATCATCTTCTTCTATGGCGGTGCCCCGTTCCTCAAGGGCGGGATCACCGAACTACGGACCCGGCAACCGGGGATGATGTTGCTGATTGCGATGGCCATCAGCGTCGCCTTCATCGCATCCTGGGTGACCACCCTGGGGATTGGAGATTTCAATCTGGACTTCTGGTGGGAGCTGGCCCTGCTGGTGGTCATCATGTTGTTGGGGCACTGGATGGAAATGCGTGCCCTCGGATCCGCAGCGGGGGCTTTGGATGCGTTGGCCGCGCTGCTGCCCGATGAGGCAGATAAAGTCACCGACACGGGAATCGAAACCGTCTCCGTGAGCTCGCTGGCCACCGGCGACGTCGTTTTGGTCCGGTCAGGCGCACGGGTACCCGCCGATGGCGAGATCGTTGACGGTGTGGCCGAGTTCGATGAGGCGATGATCACCGGCGAATCCCGCACCGTGCAACGCACGGTCGGGGAGGTGGTGGTCGCGGGAACTGTGGCAACCGACAACGCGGTCCGGGTGCGGGTGACCGCCGTCGGAGCCGACACCACTCTGGCCGGGATTCAGCGTCTGGTCGCTGAGGCGCAAGCCTCGTCGTCGAAAGCGCAGGCCCTCGCTGACAGGGCCGCTGCCTTGTTGTTTTACTTTGCCCTGGTCGCTGGCATCCTCACTTTCATCGCGTGGATCCTGCTGGGTAGCCCCGATGATGCGGTCATCCGCACGGTCACGGTCCTGGTTATCGCTTGCCCGCATGCGCTTGGTTTGGCGATTCCCCTGGTGATCGCGATTTCGACGGAGCGCGCGGCGAAGGCGGGTGTGTTGATCAAGAACAGGATGGCGTTGGAGCGCATGCGCACTGTCGACATAGTGCTGTTCGATAAGACCGGCACTCTCACCGAGGGCCGGCACGCCGTCACCGCCACCACCACGTCCGGAACGATGTCCGATGCGGAAATGTTGGCGTTGGCCGCGGCGGCAGAGTCCGACAGCGAACACCCGGTGGCACGCGCCATCGTCAACGCAGCTATGGACACGCCAGAAGCGGCGGTGTTCGGTTATCGGGGAAGCGACTTTTCGTCGATGACCGGCCGGGGTGTCCGAGCCACTGTCAACGGGACCGAAGTCATTGTTGGTGGCCCGAACATGCTCAGGGAACTGCAGTTGGAGACCCCGTCGGACATGAGAGATACCGTCCAGGAATGGATCGGCCGTGGCGCTTCTGTGTTGCATGTGGTCCGTGACGGCACCGTGCTTGGTGCCGTGCGACTCGAGGACCGGGTACGGGATGAGTCCCGGGCCGCGGTGAAAGCGTTGCAGGACCGGGGCGTGAAGGTCGCGATGATTACCGGGGACGCACGCCAGGTGGCGGACGCGGTCGGGACTGAACTCGGTATCGACGAAGTCTTCGCCGACGTACTCCCGCAGGATAAGGACTCCAAGGTCGCGGAGCTGCAGTCCCGTGGCCTGAAAGTGGCGATGGTCGGCGACGGCGTGAATGACGCCCCCGCACTGGCCCGGGCAGAGGTGGGAATTGCCATTGGCGCCGGGACCGACGTCGCAATGGAATCCGCCGGCGTGGTGCTGGCAGGCAACGATCCACGATCAGTCCTGGCGATGATCGATTTGTCCCGGGCCAGTTATCGGAAAATGATCCAGAACCTGGTCTGGGCGACGGGATACAACCTGATCGCCGTGCCCCTGGCCGCCGGCGTGTTGGCCTTCGCCGGTTTCGTGCTCTCGCCCGCGGCGGGAGCAGTGCTCATGAGTATTTCCACCATCGTGGTCGCATTGAACGCGCAACTACTGCGCAGGATCGACCTCAGCCCCGAACGCTTCACCACCTAAGGCTCTCACTCAGCGACGCACCTGCCCTTCGAGGGCACCACTACAGACTATTCATCAGATATTTCAAAAGGATCAGATCAGCATGAAGCGTTATCTCTCTTTGCCAGCATTAAGTATTGCCGCCGTTATTAGCGTCGCCGGGTGCAGCAGTGACACCAGCACCCCGGCTGCGGACTCGTCTGCCTCTGCTGAACAGAGCACTCCCACCGAATCCAGTGCTGTGGTGTCTGCCGAGCACAATCCCGCGGATGCCATGTTCGCCCAGATGATGATTCCTCACCACCAGCAGGCGGTGGAGATGAGCGAGATGATGCTTGCCAAAGACGACGTCAGCCCTGAGATTACCGATCTCGCCACCAGGATCAAGGCTGCGCAGGGTCCTGAGATCGATATCATGACCGGCTGGCTCGAAGCGTGGGACCGACCGGTCATGCCCGACGGTGGCATGGCTGGGCACGAGATGGGCGGGATGGGTGGGATGGACGGCATGCTGGATGAAGATCAGATGGCTGATCTGGAAGCGGCTGAGGGTGACGACGCGGTCGGGTTGTTCCTGGAATCCATGATTGAACACCACGACGGGGCGGTGGAGATGGCCCAGGAGGAAATCGATAACGGGGAGTATCCTGCGGCAATTGCTCTCGCCGAGACCATCATGGAAACCCAGCTGGCCGAAATCCAGGAAATGGAACAGCTGCTCGCCGAACTCTAACCCTGGTCGGCCGCGCTAATCGATCCGGGGGAGAGGGCCTCAGCCGTGGGTGGGCTCGCCGGTGACCCGGTGGTCAGCAAGATTGAGACCCTCCTGCACGAGCCGGGCCAGGTGTCCATCGACGATGCTGTACACCACGTTGCGGCTCTCCTTGCGGGTGGTCACCAGACCGGAAAACCGCAGTTTCGCCAGGTGCTGGCTCACAGATGTCCGTGATGCGCCAGTCTGGTCGACGAGTGAACTGACGTCGTTCGGGGCCTGGGCGAGGATCCACAGGAGATGCAGCCGGGTCGGATCGGCAAGCATCCTGAACACCGCTGCGCCAGCCTCGAGGCGGACGTTGTCGGGGACGCCAGGGTGATGCAGGCTCGGCGCGGGGCCGCTTCCATGATTGATCACGTCACCGGGCCTGCTGTCTAACCGAAACCTTGGGCGGACCTGGGTGCTGGTCATCGGGCCACAACCGCAACGCGGCCACCGTCCCCAGCGTAGCGAGAGCAGAAAGGACTACTGCCGCGGCCGGTTGTCCCCACCCCGCACCAACCCAACCGGCGATCGGGTAGGTGACGATGAAGCAGGCGTGTGACAGGGAGAACTGTGCGGTGAAGAGGTAACTACGGGTGCGGTCGGTGGCGGCCCGCCGGAGCAGCCGCGCCGACGGCGTATTGATCATTGAGGTGCCCGCGCCCAGTACCATCCACAGAGCGAGAAGTAACAGCCAGGATTGTTCGGTCCAGGCGATCACCGCGGCCGCGGCGGTCGCGAGCGCCAGAATAAAGCCGCCCCGAACCATCATGGTGCGGTCCGTCACCCGCTCAAGGATCCGTGGAGCGGCTAGCGCAACGACCATTGAGCCAGCGCCATAGCAGGCGAGGGCCACAGCCAGATCAGTAGTGGACCCACCAAATACGTCCAGGGCGTAGACGACGGTATTGACCAGCACCAAAGCCGTCCCGGAGGCCACCACAAGGTTCAAAGCCATCAAGCCCCGGAGGGACGGGTTGCCGAGGAATATTCGCGTACCCAAAGTGGTCCGGTGTAGTAGAGATCCGGTTCGATCCAGTGCCGGTATCCGCGGCAGCGCGGTGGTAAGCACAATTATCGCGGAGAGCAAGAATCCGGCCATCGTCCCGACGAACAGGTTGTGGTAGCTCATGACCGTCAACAACACCGCAGCGATCAGTGGGCTGAGCAGCGACTCCAGATCGTAGGCCAAACGAGAGAGCGACAGGGCTCGGGTGTAATCTTTCTCCTTCGGCAGAATCACCGGTATGAGAGCCTGAAATGCCGGAGTGAACGTGGCGGATGCGGATTGCAGGAGGAATACCAGCACATAAATCTGCCAGACCTGGTCAATGAAGGGTAATGCGAGTGCGATGGCCGCGCGCATTAGATCCGCCGCGACAAGAACCGTTTTGCGGGGTAACCGCTGAACCAGGGCAGCCATTATCGGAGCGACGAAAACGTAGGCCAGCATTTTGATAGTCAACGCGGTACCCAACACCGCACCGGCCTTCCCGCCGGCCAGATCAAAAGCCAACAGGCCTAGTGCCACAGTCAGCAAACCCGTGCCTAAGAGTGCAAGAATCTGTGCTGTGAACAGCCTCCGATAGGCGACAACCCGGAGAACCTCAAGCATGCGAATCCTGTCCATCAAACCTGCACTGAAGACCTGTCCCATCTAGATATAGCATTAAGTGCACACACATGCACTCTTGATTCAGAACAGGCTCACCCCAGGTGCGGGGCCAAAGGTTGACAGAGCTGTTTTCTGGTATCCGTGTGGATACTGCCAACAACATCTAGATCGCCCGCATCGGGTGATGCTCAAGCGATTTGCCCGAGCGATACTGGCCAAACCAACGGAGCCGGAGGGCGGAATGGTGTGGTGGCGTAGAAGAATTCGGCCCGATCCCGGT
The DNA here is from genome assembly GCF_054510775.1 of Arthrobacter sp. TMT4-20. NCBI lineage: Bacteria > Bacillati > Actinomycetota > Actinomycetes > Micrococcales > Micrococcaceae > Arthrobacter > Arthrobacter sp. TMT4-20. The sequence goes on from NZ_JBTNDW010000010.1 coordinate 19,352, forward strand.
CTCGCTGTCGCTGAACCGACTGAAATTCGCTCCGAACCACGGGCCGGTGAGGTATCCGCTCGGTCGTACAGGTCGGCGGCCATTCTCGCCGGGCTGGGTGGGGCCACGGTCACGGTGTTCGGCATCTCCGCCATTCAGGGGTTCTTTGCCCCGGTATTTCTGGCGCTGATCCTCACAATTTGTGCGCATCCGCTGCGACTCACGCTTGAACGCCATGGAACACCCCAGGGGGTCGCCACCGGCACCGTCATTGCAGCGGTCTTTGCTCTGCTTGCCGCATTCGTAGCGGCGCTCGTGGTGGCGTTCGCGCAGTTCGCAGCCCTCTTGCCACAGTACGCTTCGCAGATCGAGGAGATCGGTCAAACGATCGCCAACATGCTGGCTGCGACCGGGCTCGATCAACAACAGATCCAGGCGGCCGTTTCAAATCTGGATTCGGGAAGAATCGTCGCCGTTATCGGTGGCATCCTCGGTTCGGTCACGGGCATCACCTTCGCACTTGTCATCATCCTCACCACGCTCATCCTGATGGCTATGGACGCGACATCTATCCCGAAAGTCTTCAGTGAATTGGAGCCGGAACACCCCGCTATGGTTGAGGCTCTGCAGTCCTTTGCGATCGGTGTGCGGAAGTATATGGTCGCCACCACCGGTTTGGGGATCGCCCAGGGGGTTCTCAACTGGTTGGCACTTTTGCTGCTCGGTGTGCCGGGCGCTTTTCTTTGGGGTCTACTGGCGTTCATCTGCAGCTTCATCCCGAACATCGGCTACTTCATCGCAATCATTCCTCCGCTGGTGTTCGGCTTTTTCGTTGGTGGGTGGAGTACCGTCGTCGCGGTCGTCGTCGTCTACGGAGTGATCAACCTCGTTGTGCAATCGATAATCCAACCCAGGATCGTGGGGAATGCGGTCGCCCTCAGCCAGACCGTCACCTTTGTCTCCGTTCTGTTCTGGGCGGTGGTCATCGGCCCAATCGGGGCAATTCTGGCGATCCCGCTCACCCTGCTGGTCCGCACAGTCCTGATCGACTCCAACCCGGCTGCACAGTGGTGGCGGCCCATCATCGGTGGCTTCAGCCAGAAGCGGGACCCATAATTGGCCCACCTGGTGCCCTTTTCTGGGGCACCGGGAGTCCTATGATTGGCGCAGACCTATTCGGATGCGAAGGAGACTGATGGCAAAGCTCATCTACTCAATGATCACATCGCTTGACGGTTACGCAGAGGCAGCGAAGGGCGACATTGGCCGAGGAGCAGAAGATCAGGAAGTGCATACTTTTATCGGGGATATCTTCCGCCCCGTCCGCACCTTCCTCTACGGCCGGCGGATGTACGAGACGATGGTCTTCTGGGAGACAGCACACGCAGAGCCGGATGTGCCGCCGCATATAGTGCAGTACGCCCGCGACTGGCAGGCCGCAGAGAAGGTCGTTTACTCCACAACACTAGAGTCGGTGTCCAGCACAAAGACCCGGATCCAGAGAACCTTCGATCCGGAGATGGTGCGCAGGCTCAAGGCCGAGTCTGATCACGACCTCAGCGTTGATGGTCCAAACCTCGCGGCCCAGGCCATTGCGGCTGGCCTGGTGGATGAGTATCACCTGTTCATCACCACCAGCGTGGTGGGCGGCGGCAAACGGTTCTTTCCCACCGGTGTGCGACTGGACCTGGAGTTGGTTCAGGAACGTGCGTTCTCCACTGGGCTCATCTACGCCCGCTATCGAACGCGCTGAAGCCTCCCCTGGGGGATGCCACTCACCAGCCGCCTCGTGTGGGCGTGTGACCCTTGCGGGCGTCGTCGGGCATTGCCATTTCTGCTCGCAGACCAAGAAGTCGAATGGGACGACCCGCCTCGATCCCGCTTGCGAGATCCGCTGTACGCGCAAGTATCTCGTTTCGATCTGATGTCGCAGAGATCCTCCGTGCGTGGGTCTTGGTGAAGAACGGTGCGTACCTCACCTTGAGGGTGAGGCCAACAACTGGCCGTCCCTCGGCCGATACCTCTGTCATGACCCGCAGCGCGAGCTCCTGCACGGCGTCATTAATGTGAACGGGGTCGGTTAGGTCCTGTTGGAAGGTGGTTTCGCGGCTGTGTCCTCGGGCAACCCAGGGAGTGTCATCCACAACGCTGGTGCCGTCCCCGCGTCCAAGCTCCGCGTACCAGGGCCCCATTTTTGGACCAAACTCCGGGACGAGACCTTCGGGGTCGGACGCACCAAGTTCGGCCACGGTGGTGATACCGAGTTTGGCCAGCCGGCCGGAGACTTTGGTGCCAACGCCCCAAAGGTCCTTCGTCGGTCGAGTTCCCATGACGTCGAGCCAATTTTTCGCGGTGAGACGGAAGACGCCCGCCGGTTTACCGAAACCGGTGGCGACCTTGGCTCGAACCAGTGTGTCCCCGATGCCGACGCTGCAACGGAGCCGAGTTTGATCCAATACAGCGGCTTGCAGCCGACGGGCGTAGGCTTCTGGATCGTCGGTCTCAATACCAACAAAGGCTTCATCCCAGCCCAGCACCTGCACTGTGGCACCCGATTGGCCCCGCAGGGTGGTCATCACCGTTTCAGACGCAGCAAGATAGGCTGCCTGGTCGACGGGCAGAATGACCGCCTGGGGTGCTTTCCTGGCGGCAACGCGGAGGGGCATCCCCGATCCGACGCCGAATGCCCTGGCTTCGTAGGATGCGGTCGACACCACGGCTCGTTCCGCCGGATCGCCCCTACCCCCGACGATGATCGGTTTGCCTGCGAGTTCCGGGCGACGCAACACTTCGACCGCCGCGATGAACTGATCGAGGTCGACGTGCAACACCCAGTACACTCCGCTCACACCTGATGTGTCCGACAGGAACGGCGGGAAATCCTGGAATCCGACACTAGACAGTGAGAGAGCGGTTCAGTACAGCTTGCGCCGTCTCCCGCAGATTCTTATTGTTCGAGCGGGCGTGGTTACGAAGTCGACGGAATGCCTCGTTAGTGCCAATGTCATCGATGTGGGCAATCATGCCCTTGGCCTGCTCAATGACGATCCGACTGTTCAGGGCGTCCTGCAGTTGCTGATTGACGACGGCGGATTCTGACGCCGTCTTTTTCTGCAGGATGCTGATGGTGGACACGTCAGCCAAGGCCTGCCCAATCGCAACGTCTTCGTCGGACAGCTCCCCGGTTTCAGTCCGAAACAGGTTCATCGCGCCAATAGTCCGCCCCTGCAACCTCATTGGGAAGGCATGGACCGAACGGAACCCCTGGGTCGCGGCGGCCCTCCTGAAGTCTGGCCACCGATCTTCAGTCCCGGCGATGTCACGGACGGTCACGGGTACCCCGGTGACATAGCAGTCAACGCACGGCCCTGCTCCAGATTCCTGTTGCAGCGCCTCGACCAGTTGGCTCTCCTCGCTGGTTGACGCGAGCACCTGCAGGACGCCGTCCGGGCCAGCCAGCATTAGCCCGGCGGCGGCGGCGTCGAGCAATTCAACAGACTCTTCAACGAGAGTATGCAGCAGCTCCAACACGTCATAGTCACCCACGAGCGTGTCCGCAATCTTGACGAACGCTGCACTGACCCGAATCGAGCGGGTCTCGATTTCCATGGGCACATGCTAACAAATCTGGCGTTAATTGCTCACCCTATTTGCAAACTGAAATCCAGTTGCCTGCTCAGCACGGAGTCGCAGGTTGCGCGAAGCGTGGATCCGCTGGCAAACGCGTGGGCTCGCAGCATCATCAGCGCATCGGCAGCCGACCCGCCGGTTTGCGCCAACACCATGCCGGTTGCCTGATGTATCTCACGTCGTGAGAGCAACGAGCCGGCCTGGACTGAGTCACCGGCGGACTCAAGCGTCAGTATGCTGCGCAGCAGGGACCACGCCGCCCTGTCGCTGAGCGAGCTTGCCACAGTGAGATCGCTATTGCTGAGAGGTCCGGGGTCAAAACTATAGAGTTCAACCACGCCAATGTTCATGGCACCAACGACCAACGGGAAGACGAAGAGCGCCTGCGCGTCCGTCGCCAGGAGAGCCTTCCCAAACACGGGCCAATTCTCGTGGGATGCGCGACGCACCTGGGGTATCAATATTGGTGTCCGAGACCGGATAGCCGCCCACCGTGGACCTTCCCCCAGGTCGAACTGCAATTCATCCAGTTCCCCTGAAAGGGTGTCAGTAGCGCACAGCGTTGTTTCTTGTAGGGACCCGCCGAGCGCAGATAACGCAGCTCCGGTCACCGGCAGCGCGTCCAGATAGGACGCACAGACGTTGGAACCTAACTGTTCCAGCTCGGCCACGTTTCCGTTAGCCATCGCCCGCACATTCTTCACCCCAAAGAGCCCCAAAGGACATCTTCTCCACCCTTCCCCGGGTCGTTCTCCTAGCCAAAGGAACGACGAACGGATTGAACTGGCGCCAGCCCCTATTCTAGTCTCGACGGACCCACCCGGGACAGTCTTATCCTCCCCATAATTGGGGCGGGCCGTCCAGTGGGGAAGCGGACTTTGGACCTCTTGTGCGGTACCGAAGCGTCGCATCGTCGTCAACAGTATCGTCGTCAACAGTGAGGTTCAGTGTAGACCGTGGAGATGTGGGTGACCCAGTCCAGGGCTGAGTCGCTCTAGGTCGACTCAAAGCTCAGGTTCCGACGCTCCAGGAGGCAGGGTATCGAGTCATCACCTACGACGGTAACTCAATACCTCATGCAGACCGTCGAGAATCCCGATGGGCCGTTGACCAAGGACGTCGCGGCCGGGATGACCCAAGACTTGACGAAAGATGAGGAAAGTTTCTGCGACAAGGGTGCGCCGGATGGCTGCAACGTCAGCCATCCGGACGAGTGGAACAGCGCCCTGATTTCGTTCGTGCAGAAGTCAGTAGCCGGAAGCAACACAATGCGGGGTGATCCGCCTACCCGTTCGTCGGCAGGCGGATCACCGCTGGGCTACCGGCCCTTCCGGCCGAGCTTTGCCAGGAGGTCCTCTTCGGCGTCGGCTCCGGGCTTGACGCCGGTCGGGATCCGGAACAGGAAGAACAGGCCAAGGACCCACCAGAACCCAAACAGGATCCACGGTGGGGGAGTGAGGGCCGCGGGCATACCCGGGAGGTACAGGCTCAGCAGGCCTACGCAGAGCACCACCGCGGAGAAGCCGATAATGACTCCACCATTGCCTGCACCACCGATCCGCAGGGGCCGGTCCATGGCTGGTTCCTTGCGGCGCAGAATGATGAACACGATTGCCACCAGAAGGTAGGCGATCACAATGCTGGGGGCGCCAGAGTCCACGAGCCAGACCAGCATCGCCTCACCGAAGAACGGCGCGATGAACGACAAGCCGCCGATGAAAAGCAAAGCGTTGACAGGCGTGCGGTATTTCGGGTGCAGTACGCCAAACCATCGTGGGAGCATGCCGGACCGGGCCATCGAATACATCAGTCGTGACGCGCCCAACAGCAGCGAGTTCCAGGATGTCAGGATCCCGGCGATACCGCCGGCAATCAGGATCTTCGCCATCACATCTGTACCAAATAGTGCACCCATCGCATCCGCCGTCGCGATATCAGCCTGAGCGATCTCGTTGGCAGGCATTGCCGAGGACGTGGTGAGAACCGTCATCACGTACCAAATGGTTGCGAGAACCACTGCGATAACCACCAGACGGCCGATCTGTCGCGGTGGAATGTTCACTTCCTCCGCAGACTGCGGGATGACGTCGAAGCCCACAAACAGGAACGGCACCACTACCAGTACGGCGAAGTATCCGCCCATCCCTCCGGTGAAGAAGGGCTCCATGTTGTCGGTTGATCCACCGGTAAAGGAGCCGAATATCAGCATCAAGCCGATGATCAGCAGCAGCAGCACGACGAAGGTCTGGGCCACACCTGCCAGCTTCACTCCCCGGATATTGACACCGGTAATGACGACGGCGGCGATGGCGCCGACCAGGGCCCAGGTGAGATGCACCTGGCTACCGGCGATTTCCCACAGCGGCACCTGATTCAGATCAGGGAAGAGGTAGAGAGCGGTGCGGGGGAGCGCCACCGCTTCAAACGCCACAATGGTGACGTAGCCGCCGGTGATGGCCCAGGACCCGATGAAGGACCAGCGCGGACCCATGCCTCGCAGGAGGAAGTTGTGCTCACCGCCTGCTTTGGGCATCGCCGCGGTGAGTTCGGCGTAGGTCAACCCGACGACGGCCATGATTACACCACCCGTGATCATGGCGAGGGTGGCGCCCATGGTGCCGGCGTCGGCAATCCAGCCCCCGGTCAGCACTACCCAGCCGAACCCGATCATGGCACCGAAGCCCAGTGCCAAAGCGTCCCAGTTGCCGAGAACTTTCAGGAGCGAAGTCTCCGTCGGTGTAGATGGTGCTTTGCCCATGGGTGCCTCTTTCGTGGTGGATCAGTGACGATTAGGAACACAGTAATACCGATTGGTCCATGAGTCTGCAGCGAGTCGATACATTACTTGTGGCGAACCACCACCCGGGTCAGTGTTAGTGGCGTTCTGGAGGTTGCACCGTGTCACCGTCGTCGCTGTCTTGGGCGCAACGCGTCGCGAGCTGGTCGATTCTGGAAGGTTTTCCGCGGGCCATCCGCTGAAATGTCCGAGGCGAATGGCATACTTTTTGTACTGCGACGGTATCCTCCGTCGACGTTCACCATGGGGGAAACATGGATCACAGTCCTAGCTCCGCTACGCACGGCAACACCGACGAGCCAACAGACCTTACCGGGTCGACGAAGACGGGGCGCTCAAACGATGACCGGGCGCTGGAAGTACCGCCCTATGCGCTGGATTTCCACCCCGCGCACTGGCCATGAAGCTCCCACAGTGGGCGGGCAGCAGCGGGGAGTGAACTCAAACCAATGGACAGAGCTGGCGGGTAAGACAGGGTCCAACTCGCCACAGGCGCGCAAGGCTGGCGGCTGCGGCACCCCGGGTCCTGCCGATTAAAGCGATAAGGCGATTTCCGTGCCACGGAAATCGCCTTATCGCATGGTTCGCCCCGGGTTATGCGTCCCGGTTCTTGCTGGGTGGTTGCTCGCTCCGGTCGGTGCCGGGTGCAGCATCTTCCGCTGCAGGTGCTGTCACTGTTTCATTTGCTGGGTTGTCCTGGTAAACATCGGGGATTCCGTCGCCGTCGTCGTCGACGTTTTCCTCAGCCTCAATCGCCTTGTACCGCTTGTTACGTGCTCGCAGGATGACTGACGCAATTAGCGCCGCAACAATGGACGCCGTGAGGATGCCGACCTTGGCGTGATCATTGGTAGAGCCGTCTGGGGTGAAACTCAGATCGGCAATCAGGAGGGAGACCGTGAAGCCAATTCCCGCCAGCAGCGCCACACCGATCAGGTCCACCCAACGCAGGGCAGGGTCGAGGTTGACCCTGGTGAGTTTGGTGAGCAGCCAGGTGGTCCCGACAATGCCGATGGGCTTGCCGATCACCAGGCCAAGAATGATCCCGAGCGCCACCGGATCGGTCACCGCTGAAACAAACCCACTCCAGCCGCCGATGGTGACACCTGCAGAGAAGAAAGCGAAGACGGGGACGGCGAACCCTGCGGATAGTGGCCGGATCCGGTGTTCGAACAGCTCCGCCAGGCCCGGCCCCGCATCAGGTCCCGCGGTGGCCTTTCGATGCAGCACGGGGACGGTAAACCCGAGGAGAACCCCAGCGACTGTCGCGTGGATACCACCGGCGTGCACCAGGGCCCAGACGACAAAGCCGATGGGCAGCAGGATGAACCAGGCAGCGGACGGTTTCAGGTGAAAAAACTCCCGATACTTCTGCGCCAGCACCGCGTAAAGCACCAGCGGGATGAGGGCCAGAAGCAGGGGGGTGACCTGGATATCGTCCGAATAGAAGATGGCAATAATGGAAATGGCGATCAGATCGTCAACTACAGCGAGCGTCAACAGGAAAATCCTGAGCGCGCTGGGCAGATGTGATCCCACAATGGCCAGCACTGCGACGGCGAAGGCGATGTCGGTGGCGGTGGGAATGGCCCACCCGCGGAGGGTGTCTGGGCTGAAGATGTTGATGCCGACATACACCAGGGCCGGGACGACGACGCCTCCGACTGCTGCAGCAACCGGGACTATAGCCTTGCGTGGGTTACGCAGATCCCCTGCTACAAATTCCCGTTTCAGTTCGAGACCAACAAGAAAGAAGAAGACAGCCAGCAGGCCGTCAGCCGCCCAGGCACCGAGGCTCAGTTCCAGATGCCACGGCTCGTACCCGAAGGTGAAGTCCCGCAACGCGAAGTAGCTATCGGCCGCGGGGGAGTTGGCCCAGATGATTGCTGCGGTGGCAGTGATCACGAGCAGGATGCCGCCAACGGTTTCCTTACGGAGGATCTCGCCGACTCTGAGTGATTCTGAGTATGTGCCGCGGCCGAGCAATCCTGATTTTGGTTTGGGCTCGGTGGTGGGGTCTGCCATAAGTAAAGCTCCTGGATTGGGGTCAACAAAGATAATGCCGACCAGACTTCCCGGCTCACCTTCGTTTTAGTCTACCGGTCCCGCAGCCTATGAGGTCCAGCGGGTTCTGATTGAGCCGCCGCCGTGCAGTGACTTAACGGGGCTGCCTTTTCCTCCGGATAGCGATCCGGCGGGTGAGATCGGAGGCTGCAAGGACGGCAACGGTGATGGAGATCGCGATCAGGGCGAGCATGAAATAGAGCCCAATCAGGGTAGCCATGGGGGACTGTGCCTCGCGCAGCATCGCCAGTCCTCCCACCAGCCCGACAGCCCAGAAAGCCACCACGCAGGCGAGGACTCCCACTGCGGGCAACCAGTCACGGTTGGCCTGCAGCCACCGCCACGCGCCAGCCGTCACCTTGTTCAATTTCTCCATGCCTCATAGTGCGCCCTGTGGCGGCCGGATCACCGCTGGGACACGTGTCGGCTCGGTCACGTTTCGATGTCCTGATCCAGGCGGAATGGCGGGTACTCATCACGCATCAGGGAACCGTAGGCCAGAACCCGGTAGAGCCACCGGTTCAAGCCGATGATGAAAGCGAACAAAGGCCGCGGGTAGTTGCCGGTGAAGAGCATGGCCACCACCCCGACCAACACCAGCAGCCCTAGCAAAGACAGGCCGCCGGTGGCGTCATACTCTCCACTTTGCACCTGCCAGCCCCAGGTGGCTGAGCCGGTAATCGCAGCCACGATGAGCAAGTGTGGGATCAGAAGGAGCCAGGACTTGATGAGCACCAGACCACGGGATAGCCGCTCCGGATACTCCACCACGATGTCGGCTGGGTAATCGGTGCGTCCCAGAGTGAACGGGGGGTACCTATCGGTGCCGGCAGCTGCATAGGCGTAGAAGGCCACCCGCCAATTCCATCGCAGCACCCCGACGTTGAATTTGAAGAGCGAGCGGGGGTAGCGGCCGGTGAAGAGGATCGCGAACCAGGCCACCAGGGTGGTCACGGCGAAGGCGAACCAGAGGAAAAACAGTACGAAGAAATGTGGAATGGCCAGGAACCATTTCACCAGCCACATCCAACGGGACAGTGCGGGGTCGAGTTGCGCAACGAGGTGCACCGGGTACGACGGCGGTCCGGCAACAACTCCGGCAGTCGGTCCGGTCACCGGGGCAGCCCGACGCGGCGTGGTTTCGGGGCCGGCGGTGCCGGATTCGGGTTGGTTGCGTCCCAGCCCGATGGCGCCGATAACCAGGAGAGGCAGACCGATGGCCAGGGTTACAAGGCCGATGATGAGTACGATCGCGCCGGCAGGGCGAATCAGTTCGGACCGGAAGCCAGCCTGAAGATCGACCGAGAAGCCAGGCGAAGCATCGGCATTCATCACGACGACGGCCCAGTTGCCCGGCTCGATGTCCCAGATGAGTTCCTGCTCTCCAGGCCCTGATGCTGAGGCAGCCCAAAAATCCTGGGATCCTGGTTCCGCTGGTGCTGCTGACCCCGAAATGTTGCGGTAGACCGGACGGAATGGATCGAAGTCGACGTCCCGCAGTTCGGTGCGGTTAACCCCAGCGAGGTACTCGTCGACCTCATCCTGTGGTGCCAGGCCAATAAAAATTTCAGCGTCCGGTTCGGCGGCGCGCAACCTGAGCGTCCCGACGTCGAACGGGAGGCGTTCCGGTGTGCCCTCGCCGAACGCCTCAAGACTCGGCGAGACAAGCGCATGGGACGCGACAGCGTAGCGTTCGGTCGGGGAGGTGAAATAACCGTCGTCCCGCTGATCGGAGGCAACCCACGCGACGGCGATTCCTCCGGCCGCCATCGACGCGCCGATGATCGACAGGATGATCCCGATGATGAGCATTGCGATTGAACCTGCTCTGTTCATGGAAAGACTCCCCTCCCGCCGAACGGCGTCCTGCCGTCCTGTGCTCTCGCCTAAGAGTGTTGGCGCACCGATATCGCTCGATAGGGTCGAAAGTCCCAAGAATTGTGGGTGTCCACGCAGCCCTGGTCGCCGCAGCTCTATTCGGGCACAAAGGCACTTCCTGCGGTTCCCGGGCGCCGGTACATCTAGCTGATGACCAGATCACCGACACTTGCGGCAGCGCAGCCACCCTTCGACGCCGTCATCTTTGATTTGGATGGCGTGGTCACCAACACGGCGGTCATTCATCAGCGGGCCTGGAAGGATGTCTTCGAAGCAATCATCAGTGATCCAAGATGCCCGTCCGACGCCGACCGTTCCTCCTTTACCCAGGACGACTACTTCACGACCGTTGACGGTAAACCGCGGGAGACGGGACTGATCGATCTGCTGGCGTCGCGTGGGATTCCCCTCAAACTGGGTCAGGTCACGGACGCCGTGGGGGACTGGACCGCATATGGGTTGGGGGCGCTCAAGAACAGGGCCTACCTGGAACGGCTCGCTTCAGACGGTGTGCAGGCCTACCCGGGAACCAGTCGGCTGCTCAAGACGATGCAGGATGAGGGCGTGCCCGCTGCGATCGTGACTTCCAGCCGGAATGCGATGCCGGTGTTGTCCGCTGCAGGGTTGGCAGACTCTTTCCAGGTGGTAGTGGATGGGACGCTTGCCCTGCAGCTGGGCCTGCCCGGCAAGCCAGCACCGGACGTCTTCCTCGAAGCCGCCCACCGGTTGGGGGTATCACCCGAACGTGCCGTAGTCATTGAGGATTCGGTGGCCGGTGTGTTGGCAGCCCGCCGCGGCGGCTTTGGTCGTGTTGTAGGCATCGACCGGCTCAAGGCACGCCGGACGCTTGAAGAGGCTGGAGCGCACGTGGTGCTCAACGACGTGAGCCAGCTGGATCTTGGCGTGGTCCTCGGGGACCCCTGGCAGCTGGTGTATCGGGGCATGAATTCCGATCATGAGGGCCACCGTGAAGCGCTGACAACCCTCGGCAACGGCTATCTGGGTGTGAGAGGGGCAGCGCCGGAGGGCGGAGAATTTTCGTACCCAGGGATGTATCTGGCTGGGGTCTTCAACCGATTGGAGAAGCAGGTTGGCGGGAGCCGTGTGCTCGAGGAACACCTGGTCAATGCCCCGGATTGTCTCTCGCTGGACATTCGAGTCGATAGTGGCGACTGGTGGTCGGCGGGAGGTCTGCAGGTCATCAGCGAGCTACGAACCCTGGATCTGGCGAGAGCGGTCCTGGAAAGGCAGGTTGTCCTCGAGACCGCTGCCGGCCGGCACCTGCGGGTCGAGCAGCAAAGGTTCGTCTCAATGGCCGAATGCCACCTGCTCGCCACCGAAACCCGGGTCACCCCCTTGGGCTGGGATGGCACCATCACGTTCCGCACGGGGGTCAATACCGGGACCCGAAACATAAACCTCCCGGACCCCAATGCTGGTGCACGGGTGCACCTCCTTGACTGCACCGACGACGACGACGGGCAAGCCGGCGCCGACACCATTGCCGAAGCTGAAACCACGCAAAGCCGGATCCGCATCGCCGTCGCCTTCAGGGCCGCAGTCGCCGGGGAGACAACGCGGGGAACCACCGGGCGCACCGGCCAGCATCATTATCGACTGTACGAATCGACCTTGATGGACGGTGAACCGACAGTCCTGACAAAGGTGGTTGCCGTGGTGACATCCCGTGACCGGGCCATTTCCTCGCCGCGAACCGAAGCTCAGTCAATTCTCGCCCGTTCGGGCAGGAACTTCGAGGCGCTCCTTGCGTCGCACGGGGCCGCCTGGCAGCGCCTCCTCCGTCCTTTCCGGGTGGATCTCGACGCGCCGACGCAAGTGCGCCTTGTCCTGAACCTGCACCTGTTCCATTTGCTCCAGACCTTGACACCGCACACCATGGAACTCGACGCCGGGGTCCCCGCCAGGGGCCTGCACGGGGAAGGCTACCGTGGGCAGATTTTCTGGGACGAGCTCTTCGTGCTCCCGGTTCTCACACTCAGAACTCCCGACGTCGCACGCGCCCTCCTCAACTACCGCTGGCGACGGCTTCCCGCCGCCCGCCAAGCCGCAGCAGACCAGGGCCGAACCGGAGCAATGTTCCCCTGGCAAAGTGGAAGCGACGGCACCGAAGAGACACCCCGCTGGTTGTACAACCACCGGTCCGGCAGGTGGATGGCCGACAATTCCCACCTGCAGCGGCACGTGGGGCTAGCGGTCGCTTTCAACGCCTGGCAGTACTACGAGGCCACAGTCGATCGTGCATGGCTCTTCAGCAAGGGTGCAGACCTGATCGTGGGGGTGTGTCGTTACTTCGCGTCCCTGGTGGAGTACGAGGCGGCCACCGACCGCCACCATCTCCGGGGACTGGCCGGACCCGATGAGTATCACACCCGACGGCCGGGTAGCGACCATCCTGGCGTGGACGACAACGCCTACACCAATGTGATGGCGTCCTGGGTCTTCGTCCGGGCCGCAACACTCCACCGGACCTTCGTTGGGCATGAGCTCGACGAACTGGAGGCGCGACTGGGAATCAACGCGGATGAGGTGGCGCGCTGGGAACGCATGGGACGGTCGATGTACGTGCCTTTTGAGGCGGACGGCACCATCAGCCAGTTCGATGGGTACAGCGCCCTGGCGGAGCTGGACTGGGCGCGATACCGCGAGACCTACGGCAACATCGAACGCCTTGATCTCATCCTTGAGGCCGAGGATGACACCGTTGACCGCTACAAGCTAGCGAAACAGGCCGACGTACTCATGCTGCCCTATCTTCTCGGTCACGGGGGGCTGATCACGCAGCTGGCCCACCTCGGCTACACCCTGACTCGGGAACAGCTGGCTCGGACCATCGACTATTACCTGGCCCGAACCGCCCACGGATCGACCCTGAGCAGGGTGGTGCACGCCTCGGTGCTCGCGTCGACCGATCCCAACCGGGCCTGGGACAGCTTCCGCGAGGCGTTGGATGCCGACCTGGACGACACCCAAGACGGGACCACCAAATCAGGCATCCATTTGGGCGCCATGGCCGGAACGATCGATGTCGTGCAGCGCAGCTTCGCCGGACTTCGACTGAACGGTGACCATCTGGTGTTTGAGCCGAGCATGCCCGCCGGGCTGGGTGCAGTAGCCTTCAGCATCTCGTATCGGGGGCATCAGCTCCAGATCAATTTGAGTCCAGGCCGTCTCGACATCTCCTCCGCACCGGGGGACGCTACCCCGATCTGGATTCAGGTGAACGCTCAAACGAAGCCCCTAGCCGCCGGGGACCTGAAAAGTTTCAGTCTGTGACCAGCCGTTAGCGAGCCGTTTCTCGGGGTGGGGCCTTTATGCCCTGTTGATCCCACCGCCGCGACCCTATCGTCACTGTCATGACTAACCAGCGATCCCTGCCGTCGGTCGAGACTCTGCAATCGCAGGCTTGTTGGGACCTGTTGCGGAGTACTTCAGTGGGGCGGCTTGCGGTCTGGGTCGAGGATCACCCCGACATTTTCCCCGTCAACTACAAGGTGGACCACGGCAGTCTGGTGTTCCGCACCGGGAAAGGCACCAAACTCCAGGCAGCAGCAGGCGACACTCCCGTGGCTCTCGAGGCCGACGGCGTTCTGGTGGATGCGAATGTCGCCTGGAGCGTGGTGGTGAAAGGCCGGGCAGAAGTCATCGAGCTCACACCAGACACCCTCGACTCAGTAGGGCTACTGCTTTTCCCCTGGCAGGCAGGCCAGAAGGACCATTTCATCCGCATCGTCCCGACATCCCTGACCGGACGCCGCTTCGCCGTGACCCCGCCCCTGATGTGGTGGAGCCCTCTCAGCGACGACCTGCGCGCAAAACTCGAACGATTGAAGGAAGAAACCGATTGAAAGCCCTCGTTTTCAGCCCCACCGGGAGCAGACCCTGAGCCGCGAACCCACCGGGCCGATCAACTTGATCACCAGGTTCCCGTTGGTGTCCGCGACCCTCCTTGTCGGAGTCGGTGTGGCAGTGCTCCTCATCAGCTCGCAGCCTGCTGCCGCACAACTGGCTGCGAGCTGCTACGCCCTCGCCGTTGCAGTGTTCCGCTCTGTGACGATGGTCCGCGGACTGTTCCACGGTCGATTGGGCATCGATTTGCTCGCTGTCGCAGCGATCGGCTCAACAGTGGCGGTCGGCGAGTACATTGCTTCCCTGATCGTCGTCCTCATGCTGACCGGGGGCGAGGCGTTGGAAGACTTCGCGCACGGACGGGCAACGAAAGAGTTACGCGCGCTACTCGATCGCTCCCCCCGCACAGCGCACCGCGAATCACCGGGGCTTCCCCTGCAGGACATCCCGGTGGCGGACGTCGTACCAGGGGACTTCCTGCTCGTCCGGCCCGCCGAGACGGTACCAGTCGACGGCACCCTGGCGTCCGATGCCGGTACCTTCGACGAGGCTGCCCTGACAGGGGAAAGTCTTCCCGTGGAACGGGTACACGGTGACCGATTGCTCAGTGGCACCGTGAATGGCGCCGATGCAGTCCGCATGTTGGCGACCGCCACCGCATCCAATTCCCAGTACAGCCAGATCGTTGCCCTCGTCCAGGAGGCGGCAGCAAGCCGGGCACCGATGGTCCGACTGGCCGATCGATACGCCGTCCCGTTCACCGTGTTCGCGTTTATCCTGGCTGGGGTGGCCTGGTTCCTCAGTCAGGACCCAGCACGTTTTGCCCAGGTGCTGGTGGTCGCAACCCCTTGCCCGCTGCTGATCGCAGCCCCTGTTGCGTTCCTTGCCGGCACCAGCCGGGCCGCCCATGCTGGGATTATCATCAAGAACGCGGGGACACTGGAGCAGCTCAGCCGGGTACGGACCGCCGTGTTCGATAAGACCGGGACGCTCACGTCCGGGCATCCCACCCTCCTGCAGGTCCAGATCGCGGTGGGAACCGGGGACGCCCTCGCTGAGGATCGGTTGTTGCAGCTTGCCGCTTCGGCGGAGCAGTATTCGTCCCACGTCCTCGCGGGGTCCGTCATCGAAGCCGCATCGGCGCGCGGACTGACCCTTCTGCCAGCGGAGAACGCGAGCGAACACGCCACCGATGGAGTGAGCGCCGATTGCGGCGGATACACGGTGATTGTGGGGAAGCCAGCCTTCGTCCGCGCCCGGACCTCCGGATTTGAAAGCGTCGACCTGGTCAGTGGTCAGTTGGGAATCTACATCGGCGTCGACGGGATCTACGCCGGGGCTCTGATCATGAGCGACCCCTTGCGTGCCAACGCCGTCGATACCCTGGCCGCGCTCAGACGGTTGGGCGTTTCAGAGACTGTTCTGCTGACGGGTGACGCCTCCTCCACGGCCGAACACATTGCCGCGGAAGCGGGAATCACCCGCTTCATCGCCGATTGTCTCCCGGTCGACAAGGTGAACGAGGTCGCCTCCCTGTCGTTGCGGCCGGTGATGATGGTCGGGGACGGGGTCAACGATGCTCCGGTGCTGGCTGCGGCCGACGTCGGCATCGCGATGGGTGCCAAAGGTTCCACTGCCGCCAGCGAATCCGCCGACGTCGTGCTGATGCTCGACGACCTGTCACGAGTCGCTACGGCCGTCGACATTGGTCAGCACACCATCCGGGTGGCGAAAGCCAGTATCTGGACGGGGATTGTTCTCAGTGTCGTCCTGATGATCGCTGCATCCCTGGGGATGGTTCCCGCGGTGGCTGGCGCCCTGCTGCAGGAGTTGGTGGATCTCGCAACCATCCTTAACGCGCTCCGGGCGCTCGGCGGGCGGCGGGCCGCCAGCACCAGCCGGCCCGCCGTCACTGCCGCTAGTAGCGGTCCGGTTCCTCCCCAAATTCGAAGTAGCGACCGTGGACACTCGTAGGAATCACCTCAACGTAGGTGTACTTCCGGGTCGGAATCCAGGGTTTGAGCGGGAGCTGATCCACCTTGTCGACCTCTGACTGGGCGTCGATCACGCGGGCCACTCCTTTAACGACAACGCTTCGCGCCTCGCCTGCGTCAATCTCGTCCACCTCAAAAGCCACCCGGTTGTTCACTGTCAACTCGGCCAGCTTGGTCCCGGGATTGGTCCTGAAGAGAAGCCTTCTCTCGTGGGCAAGAAAATTGATCGGATAGATGTCTGGATCGCCCATGACGCTGACCGCCAGGCGACCATGCTGGTTTCTTTGCAGGACGGTCCACGACTCCTCTGCAGAGAGGGTGGATCCAGGGCGCTCGTCACTTTCCATCGTCGTGCTCCTTGATAGGTCGAGTGGGTTCGTCCTGAGGCACAACCAGGACTGGGCAATGGGCGTGTGCGGCGCAGGCCTTGCTGACGGATCCCATCGGGTGGTTGAGGAAGCCCCCGGATCCCCTGCGCCCCACCACCAGCAGTTGCGCCGTTTGGCTTGCCTCGATCAGGGCTTCGGCTGCCCCGTCGAATTTGACAGACACCGAGAGGTTGTCCGGCCGGGAGGCACCGAAGGCCCTGTCCAAGGCTTCCTCGACCAGCGATTCAACACTTTCGCTCAATTGTGAGGTGAACCGATTGGGTTCGGTTTCAAAGCGTGACGCCGCACGCTGGTCGGACTTCTTGATGCAGGAAATAACCTCGATGGGTTCATTCATCAGCTTCGCCATTCGCCCAGCTACTAGCAGAGCGCTGGACGAGTATTCCGATCCGTCCACTCCAACAACGATTCCACCCGAGTTCGATAGTGAGTTCATGGGGCCAGCCTGCCCTTCGGGTGGGAAACGCACTAGGGCCGAAGGGCATGGATATCGTAGACCAACTCCCTTACCCAAGTGGTTTATCGGGTTGCCGCACCCGTTTGTAGATCCAGTCTGCAATCAGCATGCCGGGGATGGCCAGGACGGCAACGATCAGTCCCGACGGCGGTGGCGGTGCCTGTCCGAGGACTGCTGCAACAGGGGGTAGATAAAGAAACAGGGCAAGTGCTGCAAGTTCGGCCGCGCCAGCCCACAGCAGCAAGCGGTTACTGAACCACCCCTGTTTCCATGGCGGCACTGTTGCGCTGCGGCAAGCAAAGGAGGTTGCCAGCTGCCCGAAGACGACGGCGGCAAACGCAGCCCCCGATGCGGCAAGCACCAGTTTTTCGTCCCATGGTTCGCCACGGACCCAACCTCCGCCGAAGAGCACGAGGGAGAAGGCTGTCATGCTGATGATCGCTTCGACAGGGCCGAGGATGACGAAGGCTCTGAACATCAAGTTCCGGTCCATGAGGTGGCGCCGCTCCGGGGGCCTGGTCAGGACCCGCCGGCCCGGGGGCTCGGCTCCGAGCGCCAGAGCGGGAAACAGGTCAGTTCCAATGTCCAAGGCGAGAATCTGTAGGACACCCAGGGCGAGCGGGAACTGGCCACCGGAAAGTGCCCAAACGACAAACGGTGTGAGCTCGGCGACGTTGTCTGTCAGGTGGTAGGTGAGGAAACGGCGGATATTCGAGTACGTGGCGCGGCCTTGTTCAATCGCTGCGACAATGGTGCCGAAATGATCGTCGAGCAAAACCAGATCGGCCGCCTCTCGAGCTACGTCGGTACCACCCCGGCCCATGGCAACCCCAATATCAGCTTGCTGCAAAGCGGGTCCGTCGTTCACTCCGTCGCCAGTCATGGCCACAACATGACCCCTGGATTGGAGGGCGCGGGCTACACGAAGCTTCTGCTCGGGTGAAACCCGGCTGACCACCATGCCGTCCCGATCCAGGAGTGCACCAAGGATCTGCTCGTCCTCGGGTAGGTCCGCACCCTGAACCACCAGACTGGGGTCATCCGTCAGCCCGATTTCCTTCGCAATTGCCGAGGCTGTGGCTGGATGGTCGCCAGTGATCATCGCTACCTTGATTCCGGCTCTCCGGGCGGCCCTGATTACCTCGGCGACATCCGGGCGAGGGGGATCATGAAGACCGATGAGGCCAAGGACGATTAGATCCCGTTCGATGTTCTCAGTGGACTGATCCAGCCAGAAGGATCGCGGGCCGGGCAAGTCTCTTCGTGCCACTGCTATCACCCGTAGGCCTCGGGAAGCCATCGCCTCGACCTGCTCCTCGAGCCGCGTGGCGCGATCTGCACAGAGCGGGAGGACAGATTCCGGGGCGCCTTTGACGTAGAGGGTGGGGCCGATTAGGACAGACTCCCGCCGTCGGTGCGCGTCGAAAGCGAGACGTCGGTCTGGCGCCAGGTTGTCAGGTTCATGCTGGAGGAGACGCCGTGCAAGAACATCGATGGCCGCCTCCATCGGATCGCCGTTTGCTACCCACTCCCTTCCCTCCTTGACGACGCGACCCTGGGAGGCGGCGCGTGCCGCCACAGCGACCTCAAGGGCCATGGCTCTCCCCGGGCCATCGACGACGGCATCGGGCTCGTACCCGTCGCCGAGGACACGTACCGGGCCCGACAGGGTGAACACCTCAACGGCATTCATCCGATTTTGGGTTAGTGTTCCGGTCTTGTCCGTGCAAATGAAGGTGGTGGATCCAAGCGTCTCGACTGCTTCCAGGTTGCGAACGAGGGCGTTCCGCGAGGCCATCCGTTGAGCCCCCATCGCCAGTGAGAGCGTGACCGTCGGGAGGAGCCCTTCCGGGATCAGTGCGACGGCGACACCGATTGCAAAAAGGAAGGAGTGCCGCCACTCGATTCCAACCAAAACTGAGACTGCAAAGAAGACGCTTGCGACGGTCAGGGCGATTATCGCAATGACACGGACTATTCGATGCAGCTCCAGGGTCAACGGGGTAGGTGGGGGTTCGGTGGTGTTCGTGAGCGAGGCGATCTCTGCGATTCTTGAGTTCCCTCCGGTAGCAGTGACCACCCCCTCTGCCTGACCATTGACCAGGAAGGTGCCGCCCCATGCTGCCTCTCCAACAACTTTAGGCAGCGCATCGCTCTCGCCAGTCAGCATCGATTCGTCAACCGTGCAGGCCGACGCAGAAGTAAAACGAATGTCTGCGGGAAGACGGTCCCCAGCCATCAGAATGACGACGTCACCAGGAACCAGTTCACTGGCGCCGACACTCCGTTGGCGTCCATCACGCCGGACGCTGACTTGCGACGGAAGTAAACCTTGCAGCCGTTCAGCCGCATGTTCGGCCCGCTCCTGCTGGATATGGGCAAACACTCCGTTGACAATGACCACCACAACAATTGCAATGCTGAGCTGGGGCAGGCCAGCTAACCACGCCAGACCTGCAGCCCCCCACAGCATCAGGGCGAAGAAATGAGTCAGCTCACTCAAGAATTTCCGCCACGGGGATGCCTTGCGGGCCGCGGGCAACACATTTGGCCCTACCTCAGCCAGTAGCCTTGAGGCATCCGCGCTGCTAAGACCAGGCTGTGGAAGTTCCGGGAGCACTCCCTGGGCGTCATTCATGGCGGACATGGCCTCTCCATGGCTTATTTCTTACCGCATACTGTCGATCCTTCCGAGCGTGCTGGCCAGTGACTTTTGGCCCGATGTGGTCAGATTTGGCTAGGGAACACCTCCCATGTTCCCGAAGGGACTTAGTGCCCTAGAGGCGTCGCTGGCATGTCACCACAATGGAGCCAAGGCAGTTCAAGTGGAGGTGTTCATGCCATGGGTTCAGCATCGGGCTCCCGGTCAATCGTTCTGGGCGTGCCGTCCAGCGGACCGACGCCTGAAGCCTTCTTCTGGGCAGTTACCCGGGCGGCGCGTCTGCGAAGGCCACTGATCCTGGTACACACGCTGGATGACTATTGGGTCGGTCCGGAGGTCTCCTACTTCGAGGACCTCATGCGTCACGGCCGGGAAGTCCTTGAAGAGGCGGCCACGAAAGCCAACGAACTGGCACCCTCGGTCAAGGTGTCTACCAGACTCCTACTGGGGGATACCGCCAGGGTGTTGTCGGATCTGTCGGAAAATTCCAGTCTGGTGGTTGTGGGTACCCATAAACTCGGACGCGTCGAGAGTGTAATTTTTGGTGCTCTGAGCCTGAATGTGGCAGTGGCAGCCGTATCGCCGGTTGCGGTCATCCCCGAGGTTTCCCTGGTAGGACGGTCGGGCGTCGTCGTGGGCGTTGACGGGTCCGCCCATTCCCTTGGCTCGGTTGCCTACGCGGCGCGGGAGGCCGATCGTCTGGGTGAGGACCTGTACGCGGTCTACTCCAGTGAATCACCGAACCTGCGGTTGCGTGGGTCCATTCCACACGATGTGGTGACACGGCGGATCGAGGAGGAACGGGTCAACCTTGCCGAGTCGGTGGCGGGCCTCACCGAACAGTATCCGGATCTGGTGGTGCATCAACATCTGGAGTTGGACGCGTCGCCTGCCAAAGCGCTTGTGACGGCTGCATCGCGGGCGAAGCTCCTGGTAGTGGGTCGGCGTGGCCGCGGAAAGCTCACCCGGCTTCTGCTCGGATCGGTGAGCCGAAGTGTCCTGTGGCATATCGAATGCCCCACGATCGTTACCCCCAACAGGGCGGTGACCGAGGGCCCGTACCGCTAGTCACGGGTGCCCCGATGTGGGTGACAGCCAGGGGCTGGGGGAGTATCTTGAGCCGTATGGAGCCAAATCCCTATCTTCGATTGGTCCATGGGCTCGAGCAGAACGTGGCGCTGGACCGCGCCGTGGACCTGGTGGAACCCTTCGCATCGCAACTGGTGGCCTACGCGCCGATCCGCCGCATGTTTCACGGCGACGCCACAGGCCTGCCGTTGCATCCGGTTCTGACCGATGTTCCGTTCGGCGCCTGGTTCATGGCCGATTTTCTCGACTTCTTCCCGGATGAGGGATCGCGGCGGGCGGCTACCCGGTTGGTTGGGTTGGGTGTTGTATCTGCTGCGCCGACGGCCCTTACCGGGTGGGCCGAGTGGGCCCTTTCCGACCCCGGAACTCGCCGGGTGGGGGTGGTTCATGCGTCCGCCAACGCCGTCGCTGTCCTGATCTTCGCCGGTTCCTGGCTGGCCCGACGGCGAAACCGACACAGCATGGGCATCGGTCTCGCTCGGCTAGGCAGCGTGTTTCTCGTGGTGGGCGGCTTTCTGGGCGGTCACATGAGTACCCGAACCCGTGCCGTCATCACTGACCGAGCTGGGGTGAACAGTTCCCGGGCAGGGAGCCCCGATCAATAACGGTGACTGACTCGGCAGCGCGGGCCCGACCCAGATTCCAGCCCAACCAATCGTCAGTGGTCTCAGGTGCGGGCTGGAACGCCAGAACGCAGCGGGCAATCTCCCGCGGTAAACCCTCGATGACGGCGGGCGTCGCATCGGCGCCCAGAGTGGCCAGATAGGCGACATCCAACTTGCCGCTTTCCACGTAACGGGCGATGTTCTGCTCGGCCACCCAGGCTTCCGGGTTGGCGACGCCGATAATCAGCAAGAGCGCAGCCCCAGAGGCCAGTGCAGCCCGAGGCAGCCACCAGCCGGATAGCTTTACCCCGGCCACCATCACCAGCACCACCAGCAGACCTAGCCACACCTCAAAAGCGTCCACCAGCACGCGCAGCACCGTGAATCCGTAGGCCTGCTGATAGACGGACATCCGGTTCAGGGCCGACGCGACCACCACGAGCGTCAGAACAGACAGCGAGCCGAGCGTGAGACGCAGCAGCAGCCGGTCCTGAGCTGTCGCTCGAGGGGCTTTCCGGACCGTCAGGCCAATGGTCGCCAGGGTCAACGCCGTCGCAATGGTCAACTGGGCGAAGCCCTGATGCACGTAGTCCGCGTAGCTCAGCCCGGTGGTGTTCCGCACAAACTCATGGCCACCCCACATAGCCGACGCCTGGGCAGTCACGAAGGCAAGAAATACTGCGACGACGACGCCCACCGGGACCAGCCATTCCCAGGCCCGACGCACTGGCTGCCCAGCAGTCAGCGACACCTTCTCCACGAGAGGCGGGTTGATCGCCAGATAACAGGCGGCGAGGACCACGCCGCCGACCACGAACCAGACGAAGACGCGCAGGACGAGGCTGTCTGCCAGCCGCACATCGGGGAGCACCGTTGACACCCACGAACCGAACACTGCGTCGCCAGAGGCGAAAAGGCCACCAAACACGATCAGCGCGACCAGGGAAATGGCTGCGGTGCGCAACATGGGCCACAGCATCCGGTGGCTGGAAGTCGCGGCCACCGTCCTCCCCAGCAGAGGAAGCCCCCGAATGCCGCTCAGCACCCAGGCCACCCCACCGGCGCAGATGGGCAGCAGGCGCTTCGCATCAGTCACTGATGTAGTGACCAGGAGCCCGGCAGCCAGCACCGCCAGAACTGCCAGCCATTCGGCGTCGCGCAGGATGACCAGGGACCCCAGCCCGAGGCATAAGGTGGCGGCGATACCGGTCCACGGCCGACGGCGGTGCAGGGAAAGCGCCAGAACGAGGACCCCCGAGACCAGCAACACCAGTAGGGTGCCCAGCCCAAGATTGCGCTCCGGGAGGACGACGGCGGCGAGCGCCCCGATGGCCAGCGAGGCGTAGACAGGCAAGGGTGCGGTGGGCAGTCCCTGCTCCGGCCACCACCGGTCAACGCTCGATTGTGACGGCCGGGCGGCTGGTTGGTCGGCTGTCCCCTCGGGATGGGCGGCGGGGTACGGGTAGCCTGCAGCTGTCACGGCGATCTCCTTCGGGTTGGTACTGGCAGGGGGCGATCCGTCGGATGGGGCGGATGCCGGCGGGGGATGGGGCGTGCGGGGGAGTAGGACGAGCATCCGTGCGCCGGTTGACCCTGGGTCGGGTGGCAGAGCCGCAATTGACCCACCATGCAGTTGGGCAATCCAACTGGCGATGGCAAGGCCCAACCCGGTACCGCCGCTGCTGTCGTCCCCCATGCCGAACCGGGTGAAAACCCGCTGCGCCTGTTCGATGGGTATTCCGGGCCCTTCGTCAGTGACCTCGAGCGACCAGAGGTCCCCCTCCGTGGTGGCGACGCCCAGATGAACCGTCCCATCGGATGGGCTGTGCCGCACCGCATTGTCGAGAAGGTTCGTCACCACCTGGGCCAGTCGGGCCGCGTCGGCCGTCACCACCAGATCGGGTGGTTCGACCGACGTCGTCAGCTGAATTGGCCGTCCGCCGAGTGTCGCTTCCCGGCAGGCCTGATCAAGCAGGTCAGCGACCCGTACCGGCGCCAGTTGAAGTTCGGCTGCGCCGCCGTCAACGCGGCTAACGTCGAGAAGATCGGTGACCAGGGCGCTGAGACGTTCGGATTGGGTGAGGGCCGACTGAAGGATGGCGTCGTTGGGTTTGACGACGCCGTCGACCAGGTTCTCGAGAAGAGCCCGTTGCGCGGCAAGAGGTGTCCGTAGTTCGTGGGACACCGTAGCGATTAGTTGCCTACGCTGCTGCTCGGCGGACGCCAGATCCGCGGCCATCGTGGTGAAGGCCCGGGCCAGGGCGCCGACCTCGTCGGCCGAGGTGGCCACCACCCGCGTCGAGTAGTCACCGGTCGCCATTCGTCCCGCAGCGTCGGTCATTTCCCTCAACGGCGAGGTCATTCCGCGGGCCAGCCATTGTGTCACGCCGAGGGCCGCTGCGAGGGTCGCGGGGAGGGTCAGCCAGCCCGGCACGCCAGCCCGGATGCCGACCTGCAGGACCACCACCGCGGCGATAATGCTCAGGGCCACGAGAAGACCGATTTTGATCTTGATGGAGGCTACGCCGTCCAGTGGGCGGCGGGGACGCAGCGGGTCGGGTGTCATGGTCACTGTTCCAGGGCGTAACCGACGCCGTGCACTGTCCGCACGCGGGCTGCGCCGACCTTGGCCCGGAGAGACTTCACGTGACTGTCGAGTGTGCGGGTGCCGCGGGCATCGGCCCACCCCCAGACCTCGGTCATCAGGGTTTCCCGGGTCCGGACGGTCCCCGGCTGCTCGGCGAGCATGGCGAGCAGGTCAAACTCCAGCGGGGTGAGGTGAACCTCAACCTGGGCGATTTGGACGCGCCGGGTATCCCGGTGGAGCACCAGTTCGCCGACGGCGAGTTCGGGGACCCGGACCGTCGAGAGCTGAGCGGCCCGGTCGACGCGCCGGAGCAGTGCCCGGACGCGGGCCACTACCTCCCGCATCCGGAACGGTTTGGCCACGTAGTCGTCGGCCCCCACTCCCAGGCCGACCAGCATGTCCGTCTCCTGCACTTTGGCGGTCAGCATCAGCACCGGAATGGGTTTCAGGGCCTGGATGCGACGGCAGACTTCGAGCCCGTCGAACCCGGGCAGCATGACGTCGAGAATGACCAGGTCCGGCTTGTGAGTGGTGTAGGCGTTGATGGCGCCGGGCCCGTCAAACGCACTGACCGCGGCGAAGCCTTCGGCGATCAGCCGGTCGGCGAGCGCCTGATTGATGGTCGGGTCGTCCTCGACGACCAGTACTGTGTGGGTGGTTCCGCGGCCCTGTGTCATGCCTCCGAGCCTACAAGCGGGAATCTGGTCGGGGTGCGGCCGACATGTGGAGAACCTGTGAAGGTCCTGGAAGCCGGGCTGGAGGGCAATTTCCTGACCCCTTACGAGTTGTTCTACACTGTGTAGAAATCAGCTTTTCTACGGATCGTAGAACAACTGGATCGGTGGGCTCACGCCCTAGTTGGTTTAAGGAAGTTGCATGGAAGCCCTGGAGCTTGCCCGTTGGCAATTCGGCATCACTACCGTCTATCACTTTCTGATGGTGCCACTCACCATCGGCCTGGGCTTGCTGGTCGCCACCATGCAAACCATGTGGGTGCGGACCGGGAAAGCGCAGTACCTGCGGATGACCAAGTTCTGGGGAAAGCTGTTTCTGATCAACTTCATCATGGGAGTCGCCACCGGTTTGGTGCAGGAATTCCAGTTCGGTATGGCCTGGAGCGAGTACTCCCGTTTTGTCGGGGACGTGTTTGGTGCGCCGCTGGCGATGGAAGCACTCCTCGCGTTCTTCGTTGAATCGGTCTTCCTCGGGCTATGGATCTTTGGGTGGGACCGGCTCCCCAAGAAGATTCACCTGGCCACCATCTGGGGCGCGAGTATCGCCTCGATCATGTCGGCGTATTTCATCCTCGCCGCCAACTCCTGGATGCAGCACCCAGTCGGAGTGGAAATGGTCGAGGGCCGCCCGGTCCTGGTGGACATCTGGGCTGTCCTGACCAACAACACCCTGTTGGTTGCCTTCCCCCACACCATCCTCGGAGCCTTCTCCGTGGCTGGCGGGTTCCTGCTGGGGATCAGCTGGTATCACCTGTGGAAGCGACGCCGTGACGGAATCGACACCGTCGGCCCAGACGGGAAAGTTCTGGTCGGCAGCGTCGAAAGCACGGGACGGGATGCCGCCGACCACCAGGTCTGGCTCCGTTCCCTCCGGATTGGCGCCGTCGTCGCCGTCGTGTCGTTCGCTGGTGTTGCCGTCACCGGGGACCTGCAAGCCAAACTGATGTTTGAGCAGCAACCAATGAAGATGGCCGCGGCGGAAGCGGCCTGCCACGACGGGACCGGTTTCTCGGTGCTGTCGGTAGGAAACCTCGGCTCACAGGACTGCGATGACATTGTGGCAGTGATCGAGGTTCCGGGCATGCTCTCCTTCATGGCCAACGGCGATCTCACCACGGAGGTCCAGGGGGTCAATTCCCTCGTGCCGCAGTACCAGGACCAGTACGGAACGAACCTGCCGGACGATCCGATGTACGGGGAACGCGCCGGAATGGAAATCGACTACGTCCCGGTGATGGAGGTGACGTACTGGGGCTTCAGAATGATGATCACGTTCGGGGCCGTCGCCGCGCTCGCAGCAGCAGGGGCACTCGTCATAACCCGTCGGGGGACAGTCCCGGAATCAAGACGACTGATGCAGCTCGCCGTTTTCGGGATCCTCGCGCCCTTCGGGGCCAACGCGGCTGGCTGGATCTTCACGGAGATGGGCCGGCAGCCGTTCGTCGTTGCCCCTAACCCCGACCCCAACGGCATTGACAACGTGTTCATGTTTACCGCCGCGGCCGTGTCGCCCGGGGTCTCGGCCGCCGAACTCGCGACGTCGCTCATCGCCTTCACCGTCGTTTACAGCGTATTGCTGGTGGTTGAGGTGAAGTTGCTGGTCCGGTATGTGCGTGGCGGGGTTCCCTCGGCCATGCCTGACCTCATTCCCCAGCACGGCCCCGACGACGACGACTCCACCGGCGGGGACATTCCCCCCTCGAAGAAGGGCGACGGCGATGTGCTGGCCTTCGCCTACTAGACCCGTGTGCCCCGCCGCGAACGCGGCCCTGATCGAACGCCTGGAGATTTGAGATGGAATTCCTTCCCACCCTGTGGTTCGTCATCATCGCGTACCTCTGGACCGGATACCTGCTGCTGGAAGGATTCGATCTCGGCGTCGGCATGCTGATGAAACTGTTCGCCCGCACCGACCGCGACCGCCGGGTTCTCCTTAACACCGTTGGACCGGTCTGGGACGGCAACGAGGTGTGGTTGATTACGGCTGGCGCGGCGACGTTCGCTGCCTTTCCACTCTGGTATGCGTCGCTCTTCTCCACCCTGTATCTGCCGCTGCTGCTGGTCCTGATGGGGCTGATTTTCCGCGCTGTCGGCTTCGAATACCGGGGGAAAGGCGACACGGAGGCGTGGCGCAACCGGTGGGACTGGGCCATTGCGCTCGGGTCGCTGGTGTCAGCATTCGGGATAGGCGCGGCCCTGGCGCTGACGACGACAGGACTTCCCATCAATGCCAATGGCGACCGGGAAGGGGGAGCCTTCGCCTGGTTCAATGGCTATGCGGTCCTCGGCGGATCGGCCGTCGTCTTGTTCAGCCTGGTCCATGCCCTGGGGTTCCTGGTGCTGAAGACCGACGGCGACATCCGCGACCGGGCCCGGCGGCAGTTCCTCAGGTGGCTGCCACTGGGGCTGCTGCCGATGGCTGGCTGGGCGATCGTGGTGCACGCCGCCGGCGGGAAAACCGTCACCTTGCTCACGCTGGTGATCGCAGTGGTTGGCGCTGTCTATGCCTGGTCCATGGCGCGCCGGCGCCGGGACGGATGGAGTTTCGTCGGGATGGCTGTCTTCCTCGCCGCTGGCACCACCACGATCTTTACGGCCGCGTTCCCCGTGGTCCTCCCGTCGACCCTGGACGCCGCGTTTGACCTCACGGTGTCCAACGCTTCATCCTCGGGCTACACGCTCGGCGTGATGAGCGTCGTCGCCCTCGTGGGGTTGCCCGCCGTGCTCGTCTACCAGGGCTGGACCTACTGGGTGTTCCGCAAACGGGTCAGCCGGAGCCAGATCCCCACCGCCCACGCCGTGAGAGCACAGTGAAACCAGCGCTAACCCTGGGTGTAGCCGGTAAACGCGCCCTCTACCTCCTTGGCCTGCTCGCTGCGCTGAAGGCCGCTGGCCTGGTCCTCATCGCCCAGGCCGTGGCTTCCGGTATCGCTTCCCTTGCCGTTTCGTCTACCGCGGTATCCGCTACCGCCGTTTCCCCCACTGCAGACTGGTCGTCCGTCCTCGTCCTGGGTATCTCCGGGGCGCTCCTCCGGGCGTTGGCCACCTGGTGGCAGGAAGCCGTTGCGCAGCGTGCCGCGACCGGTGCCAAGGAGGAGCTGCGAACCGCGATCACCACCCGCGTGATGAACGACGGCGGGACGTCGGCCGATGCCGGGACCGGCGCGCTGAGCATCCTGGTCACCCGGGGGCTCGACGGTCTGGACAACTACTACACCAAGTACCTGCCCGCGCTCGTCACCTGTGCTGTGGTTCCACTGCTGGTCGGTGCACGTATCCTCGCCGCCGACTGGCTCAGCGCCGTCGTGATCGTGGTGACAGTGCCGTTGATCCCCGTCTTCATGATCCTGATTGGCCTGCACACCCAGGACAAGGTCCAGGAGGCGTCGGCGTCGCTGAACCGGCTCTCCGACCACCTCCTCGAACTGTCCCGCGGACTGCCGGTTCTCGTCGGCCTGGGCCGGGCGGGCAGCCAGACCAGGGCACTCCGGGACGTCGCCGGGCAATACCGGACCAAAACCATTGAAACGCTGAAGGTTGCGTTTCTGTCCTCCCTTGCCCTCGAACTGATCGCCACCATCTCAGTGGCACTGGTCGCGGTGGTCATCGGGGTCCGGCTCATCGGCGGCGATCTCAGTCTCGAAATTGGCCTGCTGGCGCTGATCCTTGCCCCCGAGTGCTACCAACCGCTCCGCGACCTCGGCGCAGCACACCACGCGAGCGAGGAAGGCCTCGACGCGCTTGAGCGGTCCCGCCGGATCACCGACGCCCCACGGAGCCGCGTCCTGCTACCCGGCGCCGTCGCCGTCGCGGACAGCCCAGCGATCACCGTCAGCGGCCTCACGATTGGGTACGGCGGGCGGGACGGAACCGTGGTTGACGGCCTGACCTTCACGCTGCCCCGTGGAACGATTAGCGTGCTCACCGGCCCCAGCGGCGCTGGAAAGACCTCGGTGCTTCAGGTTCTGGCAGGGCTCCGCGGAGACGGGGCGGGGACCCGCGTTGCCGGCACCATCACGGGGGTACACCGGCACCAGATTGCCTGGATCCCGCAGCATCCGGTCCTGGTGGCAGAAACGGTCGCTGACGAAATCGGTCTCTACTCCGGTCTGGACAGCGCCGCTGAGCGGAGGGAAGCAGCGGCGCGGGCACTGAACCAGGTGGATGCCACGGGATTACTTGACGCTCGCACCGGCGACCTGAGCCCAGGCGAGCTGCGTCGGGTCGCGGTGGCACGAGCACTGGCACGAATCGCTCACTCCGACATCGCCCTGCTCCTGGCCGATGAGCCAACAGCCCACCTGGACGCGCAGGGCGCCCGATCCGTGGAGGCGGCACTGGCACGTCTGCGGGGGCGCACGACGATCCTGCTCGTAGCGCATAACCCCGAGACGGCGTCCCTGGCCGACCAGACGATTGGCGTGTCCGGTGGTTCCGCTGCCGGGCACGACGGCGGTGTCAGG
Source organism: Arthrobacter sp. TMT4-20 (assembly GCF_054510775.1). Lineage (NCBI taxonomy): Bacteria > Bacillati > Actinomycetota > Actinomycetes > Micrococcales > Micrococcaceae > Arthrobacter > Arthrobacter sp. TMT4-20. The sequence continues at coordinate 48,547 of NZ_JBTNDW010000010.1, forward strand.
TTAGCCGCGAGCGCTGGGAACACTGGGAGCGCTGGGAACACTGGGAACGCTGACTCCGCGCTGCAGCCTGACGGAGTGAGCGTGCCTTCCGGTGTGGGCAAGGATGTGCCGGTGTCGGCGGGACGGGTTTCCCTGACGCGCAGCGTAGCGATGGTGCAACCGTGGCGACGCCGGTTTGTGTCCGCGTTGCTCTTCGGTGCGGGCGCAACCCTGTTCGCCGTCGCGCTGACGGCGGTCTCCGGCTGGATGATCGTGAGAGCTTCTGAACAGATCCCCATCCTGTATTTGCTGACGGCGATTGTCGGAGTGCGCTTCTTCGGGATCGGCCGATCCGTATTGCGGTACTGCGAGCGCCTTCGCCTCCACGATGCGGTCTTCGAGAGCACCGACAGGTTGCGGTTGCGGTTGTGGAACGGGTTGCTGGAGCGCCCGGCAGCGTGGCGGAAACTGGCCCGCGGGGGCAAAGTCCTTGAACAGTTGGTCGGTGACGTCGATGAGCTACGCGACCTCACGCCGCGAGCCGTGTTTGCCCCGCTGGTCGGCGTCCTCACGGGAGTTGCCGCGTCCGTCACCACCGCTGTGGTGCTTCCTGCCGGCCTGCCGTCGCAACTGGTGCTGGTGACGATGTGTCTGGTGGTGTCCCCGTTGCTCGTCCTCGCCGCGGACCGCTCAGCGCGTCGGGCGGCGGTTGGTCTCAAAGCCGAAATTCTCGACACCACGGCCCGGATGCTGGCAGCCGCGCCGGATCTCAGCGCCAACTCGGCGGCCGGGGTGCTGCGGTCGGATCTTCGTGCTCTGGAGGCCGAGCTGTCCGCAAAGTTGGACCGTAGCGCCTGGGCGCAGGGATTAGCCAACGCCCTCACCGTCTTGACCTGTTCGCTGGGTTCCCTGGCCATGTTGAGCTCAGCTGACGGTGTGAACCCGGCCGCCGCCGCCGTCGTCATCCTGATGCAGCTCGCCCTGATTGAACCCTTCATCGCCGTCAACACTGCCATTCACCACCTCGGAGCGTGGCGGGCGGTGGGGGACCGGGTAGTCCCGGATCTCGGGTCCACAACCATCCGCGCCGAACGGCCGCCGGGGGACAGCGTCTCTTCGCTCGAGCTGCGGGGTGCTTCCTACACCTACCCGGATCAGACGGCTCCCGCGTTCTCGGACGTGTCCCTGGATCTCCGCCGGGGGGAGTGGCTTGCGGTGACCGGCCCTTCCGGGAGCGGGAAATCGACCCTGCTCGGTGCGCTGCTCGGATTCCTGCCGATGCGGGAGGGAAGCTATCTGATCAACGGGGAACCCGTCGGTCTGGCGCGGGCCGGAACGGCGGGCGCCACCGGCGCGCCGCGCATCGCGTGGTGCCCCCAGGAAGCCCACCTGTTCCAATCCAGTATCCGGGCCAACCTCGCCCTGGCCCGCACCCCGGCCGACCCACCATCCGAGGCTGAACTTGCTGCCGCCTTGGCCCGGGCCGGGTTGGGCGATTTTGTGCATAACCTGCCCGCAGGACTGGATACCCAGGTTGGGCCGGGCGGCACCTGGCTTTCCGGCGGGCAGCAACAACGCCTCGCCGTTGGCCGGGCCCTGCTGACGAGGGCCGACGTCGTGCTCCTCGACGAACCGACCGCCCACCTCGACCCGGTGGCGGCCCGGGACCTGCTGGCCGATCTGCGTGCTGGACTGGCCGACAGGTTCGTGGTGATGGTCACCCACAATCAGGAAGAGGCCGCGCTGTGCGAGCGGGCTCTCGAGCTCTCGGGTAGGGCCAGACAGGACGCAATCGTCTAGCACCCGGTCCCGGGAAGTACTGTGACCAGGCAGCGCCAGTATCGGGACAATACCGCGCGCGTCACCGGCGGGGCATATCGTGCCGGCGAATTCAGAACCGGCCGCAGAGTCATTTGCTTGAAGGGGACCAAGGCCCACCCGTGGTCAGTGGTCGGCAGTACTTTCATCCAGTCGGCTTTTACTCAGTTGGCCTTACTCAGTCGGCTTTCACAATGGCGAGTTCATCCCACTCGGTGGTGTACCGGGGGGAGGAATACCGGCGGCTCATGGTCCAATCGGCCGGGGCGCACATACCGGCCCGACCCAGTCCGATACTTCCCGTACCGTACTTCTGGGTCACCTCACCGAGGAGCGCTCCGATGTTGCGCCGCTCGTGCACCGAAACGAAGACGTCCAGTTGCGGTTGAAACCCGGCGGGGGACAGATCGGTGAGCATCACCCCGGCCCGAGCGTAGGGGACCCCCTCCCCAAGGTGTCCCTCAAGGGCCCCGACAGCCGCCCGCGTCAGGACCACCGGATCAGCGGTCGGGGCGGGCAGTCTCACGGTCACGGACGGGAAGGAGGAAGCAGTCCGGTGGAAATGTGATGTGCCAGCAAAGACGGTCATGCTCTTGGCGAGTTGCTTCGCCCGGGACAGGCGCACCGCCGCGGCCTGCGCGTAGAGACTCATCACCTGATGCATTCCAGCGAGCGTAGTGACCGGCGTCGAAAATGAGCGGGAAAAGATCATCTGCTTTTTGTCCGCGCGCTCCGTTTCCAGTTCGATGCACGGCACACCGCGCAGCTCCAGGATGGTGCGCTGCATGAGGACCGAGAATTTCCGTCGCATCAGCAACGGGTCAGCGGCGCGAAGGTCAGCGATGGTAAACACGCCGATGGCATTGAGCCGTTTTCCGAGCGGGCCAGCAATACCCCAGACCCCGGTGACCGGGACCCGCGACATGATGTGGTCGATGTGGGCCCCGGGCATGGTGTCGAGATTGCAGACCCCACCCATCGCAGGGTTTTGTTTGGCCACCCGGTTGGCGAACTTGGCAAGAGTCTTGGTCGGGGCGATTCCGACGCAGACCGGCAACCCCGTGTGCAGCGCCATGGCGGCCCGGATGGCCCAGCCTTGATCCTGTAAGGACTGCGGCGAACCCGCGAGACCAAGAAAGGACTCATCGATCGAGTACACCTCCTGCCAGGCGGCGAAGCGTCCCATCAGCTCCATGGCCCGTGAACTCAGGTCTCCGTAGAGCTCATAGTTGCTGGAGCGCTGAATGAGCCCCCAGCCGGGGGCCTGGGCGGAGATTTTGAACCACGGCTCGCCGAGTGGAATGCCGAGGGCTTTCGCCTCATTGGACCGGGCCACCACGCAGCCGTCGTTGTTTGACAAGACCACCACCGGGACGCCCGCCAGGCTGGGATCGAAGACACGTTCGCAGCTGACGTAGAAGCTGTTGACGTCGACGAGGGCTATCCGGGACGGTTTGGTACGGTCGGCTGCTGCCGCGGACGGGTAATGGCCCGGGCCATCGGGCACCCGGGAATGGTAATCGGTCATCGCAGCGGCTTACACGTAGTGCAGGCAGCGGGTGACTACCCCCCACACCGACAAGTCGGACAGTTCAGCGACAGTGATGTCCGGATAGTCGCGATTTTCCGCTTTGAGGAGGACCCCGGTGGCGCCGAGGTGTAGCCGTTTGATCGTCAACTCGCCGTCCAGGATCGCCACCACCACCGATCCGTGGTGGGGCGCCAACGACCGGTCCACGATCAGCTCATCCCCGTCGTTGATACCGGCGCCGGACATGCTGTCGCCGGAGACCCTCACGATGAAAGTACAGGTGGTGTCTTTGATCAGGTGTTTGTTGAGGTCAATCCCGCCGTCGTAATAGTCCTGTGCGGGCGAGGGGAAACCTGCGGGAACGGAGACCGGCGCGACGTCGGTGAAGTGGCCTGGCGGGGTTCCGTGTAACTGAGCAATATGGGCTACAACGGTCACGGCATCCCTCGATTAGTACATATATTCGAACGAAATAAGCGTAGCATCCGACCCGGACCTTTCAGCGGGGCGGCGTCAAAAGCGTGGTCGGCTCAGTGCTAGATTTCACGGGACACGGCAACACCTCGGGCGGCCTATTGCCCGCCGGGTGACCGACTGAAACGGAGTGGGGCACGAGGGGTGGACTGGATCCGGTTCCCTGTGGTGGCACTTGTTCGGGGGAGGCCACGTTCAGCGGCTATCTGCGGGGAAAAAAGCCGACCGTGCTTATCTCGTGGGCCATGGAAGACAGCTCCGGCAGCTCGGCGGAAGCATCCCACCGTGAGCGGTTCCAAGGCTGGGTGGGGTGGGTCATGGTGTGCGCTTTCCGGTCAGCTGAGCTTCCTGATGCTCTTCCGGAATTTTCTTTCAGCATCGGCCTGGATCGAATTCTCGGCCTCATGAAGCACTCCGTAGGCGAAAGTGTTCTCTCCGGCCCGTCGCGCCGCACGGGATGCTTTGAGGAGATACTCCTGAAAGAGGACGCTGTCGCGGTGGGTTCCCAGAATGTCCTGGATCTTCTCCGACGACTTCATCGACTTTCCCACCTGCCCGCCGAAAGCGAATCCTGAGGCCCCCTCAACCGACCTGATCGCGTAGCGCAGGCGCTTGGACCTCTTGCGCACCTCATGCAGCAACTCCAGCTGTGAGTCCAGATCTGATGCGCGGCTGGCACGTTGAGCGGATTTCACCACGATCTCCTGCTGGCGGTTGACCGCTGGCGGAAGGTTCGTGGCAGCCTTCCCGCCGTTGTTCTTCTCGCCCTTCAGCGGGACCCGGGCGGTGAACTCGTCAAGGGCATCAAGGGTAGCGAAGTATTCAGCGGAATTGAGGTCCCGGAGGACTGCCGAGTAGGCCTTCTGGTACCGGGCGGCCGATGACCTGTCCAACCGCCTCATCACGTGCCGGGGGATTGACCCCGGTGGCCGGTTGGCAATGCGGGTCACGATCAGCGCCTGCATCACTTCCGCGTCACGGGCGGCGCTGAGATTCCGGCCGAGTGACTTCAGCTGACCTTCGAGCTCGCCCGCCGGGCCGCCCTCCAGCAGCGGCCGATAGGTCTTCAGCATGCTACGCAGAGTGCGAGCCTTCACCCGCAACTGGTGCAGCGAACCTGCCTGGTGGCGGCGCACCCGCGGATCCCACGCCACCAGTTCGGCGGCCACCTGGCGGAACGAAGCGGTCAGCACATTCCGGACAGAGCCGGGCTTACCATCGACCGGAGCGAGCTGGGGTTGGCCACCCATGGCCCGGGCCAGTTTCGACGTGCTGCCGGCTGGGGCGGCGCCAGCGTTCAACAAGGAGTGCTCGACGGCGTCCACCAGGGCCTGCCTGGCATCATCGGGAGCGGGTTCTCCGCCCTGCACTTCTGCTTCCCATTCCCGCCAGGACCGTTCGACGCCGGTGGTCAGGTCCTCTGCGTCGACCACATCGTCGCTGATTTCGATCAGCGGGGTGCCAGCCGCATCCACCAGAGTGGTGATGGTGCGGGTGGTCGTGATTCGTGCAACTGGTTCGAGGGCACTATTCCTGACATGGACCCGAACCAGATCGAGTACCTCCGACGGCGGTGTATCGCCCGTGCCGGACAGCGGCACCTGGACCTCGAGCCGGTCCGCGTCCGCCGGGAACTTGGTATGCCAGCCCTCGTCTTTGCCCCCGCGCCGCCGTCGCAGGGTTATTCCGTGGCGCAGCAGCGACCGGTCCGGCAGATCGAAGTACAGAGCTTCCAGAACCACGGTACCGCCGTCGTCCGCCCTGGCCACGCCGGTGATGCCGGTGAGGTCGGGGACCACCTCATGGGTGCCGACGTCGTACTTGCGTTCGATCTCAAGAGATTCGGTGCGTGTCATGGTCTTATTATTGCGTCTGGTGTCCAGCGCCCGGGTGTCCCGAGGGGACGGGCTGGACAGCTGCGCCGACCGCGGCAGCCGACAAATCGTCAAAAAGTTGCTGGGTTTCCCTCACATCCTGTGAGGTCCCGCCCGACCGGAGAATCACGTCGATCTCCGCATCGACCTGCTCCAACCGATGGAGGAGATCGTTGTCGGCGCCACTATCACGCAGCCGTTTGATGGTTAGTTCGTTTGAATAGCTCATGTCTGGCCTCCAGCCGGTCGACGGTGTTCATCCCCGGGCAAGGTTTGCCCTGGGCGACGGGTTTACTGCCGGTGCTGGGAAACCTCTAACGGTGCGAGTCGAGAGTGAGGCGCGCAGTTCGTACCGCGTAGCTGATTCGTGGGGCGCCTCGCAGGACGAAACAGGAAGGATCTTGCCTGTCTGAGAGCGGTGCTGTCTGTTCACGGGATACCTTAACGTGCTGGCTCGCCGTGCGGTCAGACGGTGATGAATGCCCAAAACGACGGTAACCGAGGCCGTCTAGGGCTGAGAATACCCCACGTAGCTGGCAACACCACTCACTCGAACCGGGACGGGTCGCCCATGCCGTGACGCACCACTTCGGCGGAGCCGCTGGAAAAGTCGATCACGGTGGTCGGTTCGGCGCCGCAGTCGCCCGAATCGATGACCGCATCCACCTGGTGGTCGAGCTCTTCCTTGATTTCCCAGCCTTGGGTCAGCGGCGTTTCCTGATCGGGCAGCAGAAGGGTGCTGGACAGCAACGGTTCGCCAAGCTCGGCGAGCAGGGCCTGCACCATCCGGTGATCCGGAATCCTGACACCCACGGTCTTCTTCTTGGGGTGCAGCAACCGGCGCGGCACCTCCTTGGTGGCCGGCAGGATGAACGTGTAGCTGCCTGGCGTCACGGCCTTGATGCTGCGGAAAACATCGTTATTGATGTGGACGAACTGGCCAAGCTGCGCGAAATCCTTGCAGACCAGCGTGAAGTGGTGCTTGTTGTCGAGCTTCCGGATGGAGCGGATGCGGTCCAGCGCGTCCTTGTTGCCCAGCTGCGCGCCGAGCGCGTAGCAAGAGTCCGTCGGGTAGGCGATGAGCCCGCCGGACCTGACGACGTCGACGATCTGCCCGATTGCGCGCGGCTGTGGATCGTCGGGGTGCACATCGAAGAATTTGGCCATGCGAAGAGCATACGTCGCTGGTGGCAGGTCAGGTGATACCCAGTTGAAACCACCCAGCCCACCCCGTCGATGCGTTCCACCACGTGCTGTAGACGACGCTGTCCGATCCGATGACGAATACATCCAAATGTTCGGTCACCCGAGACACGGCGGCGACCTGGCTGCCCGGTTTCGCGACGCCGCCCGAAATGTTGAACCATCCTGCCCACCCGGTGGTGTCGTGCCACCAGGTGCTGTAGATCCGGTTGTCCGTGCCGACGGTGAAGAGGTCCAGGTGGTTGGAATACCGCGCAACTGCAGTGACCGGTGATCCGGCGGACGCCACGCCTCCGGAGACCTGGAACCAGCTGCCCCAACCAGTGCGGGCGCTCCACCAGGTGGACATGATCTTGCCGTCAGGGGCAGTGGTGAACAGGTCCAAATGATCTGGGTGGCGGGCCACCACAGTGACTGTCGCATCAGGCCGGGCGAGCTGCGCGCCGACCTGGAACCAACGGGACCAGCCGCTGCGATCATCCCACCAACAACTCCAGACCCGGTTGTCGGTGCCGATCGTGAATAGATCCAGATGGAACGGGTACCGTGCAATGGCCGTGACGGTCGCACCGGCTGCCGCGACACCCCCTGAGACCTGGAACCACCCGGACCAGCCGGTCCGCACGTCCCACCAGATGGACATGATCCTGCCGTCCGCGGCGGTGGTGAACACATCGAGGTGGTCGGCGTACCGTGCGAGGACGTTCACGGTCGCCCCGGCCCGGGCAACCAGGGTGCCGAGTTGGAACCAGTTGGACCAGCCACCCGATGAGCTCCACCACGCGCTGTACACCCGGTTATCGGTCCCGACGGTGAACAGATCCAGGTGTCCGGAGTACCGGGCGACGGCGGTCACCGGTGATCCCGCACCTCCCGGTGAGGCGATGCCCCCCATGAGCTGGAACCATCCCGCCCAGCCGCTGCTCTGGTCCCACCAGTTGGACATGGTGCGCCCGTCGGATGCGACAGCGAACACATCGAGGTGTTCGGGGTACCTGTCGATTACCGTGAGGGGCGTCTTCGCCCGCGCGGTCAACGCCGCCAGCGGTCCGATTCGGTTCCAGATCACCTGCCGGCAGATCCGGCAGAACGGCACCCCGAGGTCGCGCATCTTGCAGGCAAACTCCGGCCGGAAGGCGCCGCAGTGGTAATAGTGGGCCCCTTCAAAAGCCCCGACCGTCCCGTCGGCCACCGGGCTGGGACGTGAATCCACTGTGCTGCAGTCCGGGTTGGTCATGGTGGGGATGGCGGTTGCCGCGTTGACGGCCCACCGCCACTTCAGGGACGCCCGGTTCCGGTTGATCGTGACGTTCGGTGCCCCCGGCTCCGGACCGGGATGGTGGTCCTGGCCGGTTTCGTCGCCGCCAGCATAGTACGGGTACTCATCGGCGAGCCCGAACGCGGTGTGTCCCATCTCGTGGATCCCGATTTCGGTGGCGCTCGCCGCCAGCGAATACGTCCCGATGGATCCGCCGCTGCCACCGTAAATAGTCGAATTGACGATCAGCAGCACTGTGGTGAATTCCGGTACCTGGGCAGCAGCGACAGTCAGGGCTGTCGCGGCGTTGCACAGCAGCAGACGTCTGATGCCGTTGCCGCCGAACGTGGAATCGAAGTAGGTTCGGACGGTTGCGCCCGTGCCGCCCGCAGCCGCCGGATCGTCTGCACCGGAATCGGTTGACGAGACATTGACCCGGAAGATGTTGATGGCTGGAGCCAGTTCGTTGAATGGCGGTGTACCAAGGAACGCATTCGCCAGTGCGGTGCAGGCGGTATCGAAGGAGGCCTGCTCTGCCGCCCGGAACCCATCCCCCAGGAGCACCACATTGAAGGCCCGGTTTCGCGGCGCCGAGCCCCGGATCTGGGTGGTGCCAATCACTGTCCCATCGGCGGTGGTCATTTCGTGTCACCTCGTCCCTCGATGGCAAAGCTGGTGATGTCGGTGACGCGGAAACCATCGAGTCGTCGGCCGTCCCCGCCGTCGCCGGGCGGTGCAGCATCCCGGCTGCCGGTGTCCTCCGGGTCGGGAGCCGCAACGTCGATCAAGGCGATGGACCGTGCAGCGGGCGGGGCCGGGACGACGACGGTGAAAGCGCCAGTGGGCCGCTCCACCTGGACCCTGGTGATGGGCTCGCCCGGAGTTTCCGGGAACACCTCAGCGCTGTGAAGGTCACTGGTCCGCACCGGCACCCGGGTCAGGGGCGCGTCGTCGGCATCCCGCACCTCGGCGTAGCGGCCGGCTCTCACCTCCGGGTGTGCATCAAACCCGGTGACGGCGACATCGACGGGTTGCTGCAGAATCAGCCGGACGTCGTCGCCGTCGTACTCGAAGATCAGCCTGATCGCACTGGGCGTGGGCTGGGGGTTATCGGTCATGGCGGTCTTCTTCCGGTGGGTCTGGCCTTCGTCCTATCCTCCCGTCACGGGCGTTACTCGGCTGTTACCGTCAATCAGCGGTCCAGGCTGTTGCCGCCCGGTGCTTCTCGAGTAACGCCGCAGTAACGTCGGCGGCGTTACGTTGGGTCTTTATCCCATAGGAACCCAGAGGTAGAGTGCCACCATGATTGAATCTGAGTCCTCAGGTAGCCGACCCCGCGGTCAGGAACCGGAGACCACCGGTCGTTTCATAGTTGTTTTCGCCGACGCCGAGGAGAACGCTCCAGGGTTGCTTCGGTCTGCTGCTGGCATGTCCCATGTCGCTGATTCCCGCGACTTCGGCACCCGTGCCGCATCTCCAGCCGACACCGAGGGAGCGGATGCCACGTATTATTCCCACCTCGGGGTTGCTGTCGTGTCCGCGGATCCGCAACAGCAGCGGGCACTCAGCTCGTCGTCCGACGAGGGCACCGTCATCTCCGTCTCCCCGGAACTCATCCACCATGTGCTCACCGACGAGCCCGGGGGAGCCTCGTCGTCGTTCCAGGACAGCGCGCAGCTCACCTGGGGGCTTCAGGCCGTCGCCGCGGACACATCCCCCTTCAGCGGCGAGGGTATCCGGGTCGCGGTGCTGGACACCGGGTTCGACTCAAGCCACCCGGACTTCGCCGGCCGGCAAATCACCGTTGAGTCTTTTGTACCCGGTGAGACGGCCCAGGACGGGCACGGACACGGCACCCACTGCATCGGGACCTCCTGTGGCCCGCGGTCGCCATCCGAAGGCCCGGCGTATGGCGTGGCCTACGAGGCGGAAATTTTCGCGGGGAAGGTACTCGGCGACTCGGGGTCGGGCAGCGACGGCGGCATCATCGCCGGAATCGACTGGGCCATGGCGAACGGGTGCGCCGTGATTTCGATGTCGCTTGGGGCCGACATTCCGCAGGTGCACCCGCCGTATACGGCGGTCGGCCGCCGGGCGCTCGACCAGGGTCACCTGATCATCGCCGCCGCCGGGAACGGCGCGGACCGCCGGCAAGGGGACTTCGGCTTTGTCGGGGCGCCCGCAAACAGCCCGTTCATCATGGCGGTGGGCGCGCTGGACCAGCACCTCGAGATGGCCTTCTTCTCCGCGAGGACGCTCCCCATCCGGGGCGGGCAATTGGATGTGGCTGGCCCGGGTTTCCAGGTGCGTTCGTCCTGGCTGATGCCCGACCGGTACAACACCATCAGCGGCACTTCGATGGCCACGCCGCACGCTGCGGGAGTCGCAGCCCTCTGGGCGCAGGCATCAGGCTACCGGGGGCGGGAGCTGTGGTCCCTGATGGCTCAGGAGAGCCAACGGTTGCTGCAGGCGTCGGTCGACGTCGGCTCCGGTCTGGTGATGGCACCGCAGGAATGAGGGGTCATGATCTTCACCGTCACCGTTGATGACCTGCATCGTTCCGCGATCCAGGAGGTCGCGGAACAGTTGCGGTCCTGCGGGTTGGAGGTTGACCGGGTGCTCGACAACGTGGGCATGATCACCGGCTCAGCGCCGGAGAACTGCCGGCCGGATCTGGAAGCGGTCGAGGGGGTGTCCTCCGTGGACGGTGAGACCCGCTTCCTCCTACCTCCGCCCGACAGCGACATCCAGTAGCAGCGACGTCCAGTAGCAGCGGCGTCCGGGACCAGCGGCGTCCGGGACGCACTCCCGGCTGGCGCCGCGCAGTCGGCTACGGCCCGTTGGTGTTCGCGGTGCCACCGGTTTTGCCGCCGACGTCGTCGAGCACGTTTTGCGCCTGCCGGTCCACCAGCCCGGTGAACAACTGTTGGGCGGCGCCGAAGGTGATCGCCCAGGCCACGATCTGGGCGGGATTGTCCAGGTCGCTCAACCCGGGGACGAAGCCGCCGCGCATGAGCTGCAGTCCCAGTACTGCCGTCAGCGCACCTGCAGGGAGCTTCAGAATTGCCAGGGCCAGTGGGAGACCGAAGGGGGTCGAGGTACCCCTGACATGGCGGAGCGAAGCGGCACCTGAGACGGCCGCCGCTATCAGTCCGAACGATTCGATGAAGAACACATCCCAGGGCCGGGGCCTGTCGCCCGTGGGGCAGGCAACGCCCTCGGCTGGTTCGAAACACAGCCGCAGCTCCTCCGGCCGGATCCAGCCAGCGACGGCGAGGGCCGTCGCCAGTACGGTCAGGACGAGCGCGCCCATGATGAGCACGTTGCGGAAGCTGCGCACCCGCGAGAATTCCTCCCGGGACTCGAGGCAGGACGCCCTGAACGCAGCCACCAGGGTCATCCGCCCGGATTCATCCAGGGGGGTGCCAAGTGACGCTGCCACGACGTCTTCGACAGCGACCCGGTGCGGGTCTCCCCGCTTCAGGTGCTGCCGGGCGTGCGCCTGGATCCCCGGCAGTTGCGACTGGACGTAGTCCAACGGTGCCCGCAGCAGAAGTGCCACCTGAGCGGCGTCAAGTTGGCTGAGGACCCGTTCCACTACGGCTCCGTTGAATGAGGTCTGAATGGCCGGCGACTTCTGCTCCGCGACGGTGGACGCTTCGTTGAGGTGCCACGTGATTGCGTGGTCCAGGGCGGTCTTCGCGCTGGCCTGGCCTGGCGGCGCCCCCGCTGGGGGGTCGATGAGGCTGACCCATTCCGCGAGGGTCCGCAACTGGGCGGCGGTGGTGATCGCCTGTTCCCGCCAGGTGCGGTTCGTCGGTGGCGCGAGGGGAGGGGGTGACGGGGGTTGCGGGCCGGCAGCAGGCTCTGACATGGCTGGACCTACTCGAAGGACGGGTGCAGGATGGCGCTGAAGGTGGGCGCTGGTTCCGCGCGCACTGTGGGCTCCTGCGCCTGGAGCAGCGGACGGATGAGGTCCGTGATCCGGGTGGACGGCCTGACCCCGCACTCCCGGTTGAGGGTCGTCAGATAGGTGCGATAGCTGCGGATTGCCGAACCATGGTTGCCAGCCGCCAGATGAATCCGCAAGAGCGTCCGTTGCACGCTCTCCAGGAGCGGGTCCAACGCGACAGCGGCCGTCGCCGCGTCGAGGGCGGGCGAGAGCTGGCCCTGAGCCAGGTAGGCGTTGGCCAGGTCCTCCAGGGCGGCGAGCCGCTGCCTGAAGAGCCTGTCCTGATCTACCCGCAGCCAGTCTTCATCCCAGCCCGGCAGGAGGTCCGCCGTCTGAAGGTCGCCGGCCAGCCCCTCCCTTACCGGTGCACCGACGTCGAGCAGGCCCGGTCGGTTGACCCGATCCACGCGGACGAGCAGCTCGTCGACGTCGATCACAATTCCCGGGGCGAGGGCAAGCGGATCGCTGGCTGGCTGCAGGAGACCGGGAAGCTGGTGGGCAATGTTCCACAGGCAGGCACGCAGGCTTCCCGAGGCTTGCGCATCGGTACGGTCGGGCCACAGGAGCCCCGCGATGTAGCTTCGTCGGCGGCCGCCGCGCAGGGCCAGCGCAGCGATGAGGCGCTGCTGCCGGAACGCGACAGTGACCGGCTGGTGCTCTCGTTCTAGACGCCAGTACCGCAACAATTTCAAATTCCATTGGACCGGAATGCTCGTAGACATACCCGTCCCCACTTCCTGCATCATCGGGGAGAGGCGCCCCCTATCCGCTGAAACGGTGAACCGCTGTGAATGCCAGCATCCTCAGACTTTCGAACCTTGTCAATGCTCCCGGCAATAGTTCACCCACTCCGGGGTTGCGGGGCCCTTTCGCGCAGAAACGGGGGCCTTTTGGTGCAGAGACGGGGGCCCTTTCGCGCAGAAACGGCCCTCCGGGTCAGGACCGCCGCTTGCAACCGGCGGTCCTTCCTTCGGGGCCGTTTCAGGGGCCGGCTGGGCGGTCTACGGCCGGGGTCTGCAGGTTCGTCAGCGGAGGTCGCGGATGATGTTGGTGATCCGGGCGGTGGAGAGCCGGCGGCCGTCGTCGTCGGTCATCACCACTTCGTGGGTGGTCAGCGTGCGGCCCAGATGGACGGCTGTCGCGGTGCCGGTAACCAGGCCCGACGACGCCGACCGGTGATGGGTTGCACTGATCTCAATCCCCATCGCCTGGCGGTCCCGGCCAGCGTGCAGGCCTGCGGCGAAGGAGCCCAGCGTTTCGGCCAGGACCAGATGCGCGCCCCCGTGGAGGATTCCGGCAACCTGCTCGTTCCCTTCGACCGGCATGGTGGCAACCAGCCGGCCAGCGGTCATCTCGGTGAACACAATTCCCATTTTCGCGGCGAGGCGACCGATGCCGTGGCCGCTGAGCCAGTCGTGCATCTCTTCAGGCACACCGGCGGCGGCCAGCTCGGCAGCGAACGGGTTGGCGGGCGGTTCCTGTCCGGACGACTCCGGAGTGTAATTGTCGGTCATGGGAACTAGGCTGGCACCTGTGAGTCAAACAACCAAACCCGATGTTCCCGTAGCCGCCACGACTCTGACGGACGCCCCGCCGACGGCCACCGGGCCGGCCGACGGATCCCGTCAACGCCTCCTCGTCATTGATGGCCACTCGATGGCCTACCGGGCGTTCTACGCCCTGCCGGCCGAGAACTTCTCCACCGACACGGGGCAGCACACCAATGCCGTCTACGGGTTCACGGCGATGCTGATCAACCTGATCAGGGACCAGAAGCCCACCCATGTGGCGGTGGCACTGGACCTGAGCACCCCAACGTTCAGGACCGAGGAGTACACCGAGTACAAGGCGGGTCGCGCGAAGACGCCGACGGAATTCCATGGCCAGGTGGACCTCATCATCAAGGTGATGCAGGCGATGCACATCCCCACCCTGTCGATGGAGGGGTACGAGGCCGACGACATCATCGCCACCCTCTCGGTCCGGGCCGCCGCCGAAGGCTGGGACGTTCAGGTGGTCAGCGGTGACCGCGATGCCTTCCAGCTGGTCAACGACCGCGTCACCGTGCTGTACCCGAAGCAGGGTGTCACCAACATTCCGCAAATGGATGCGCAGGCTGTGGAGGAGAAGTACCTCGTCCCGCCGGACAAGTATTCCGACCTGGCCGCGCTGGTCGGGGAAACCGCCGACAACCTGCCGGGAGTCCCAGGAGTGGGCCCCAAGACTGCTGCCAAGTGGATCAAGCTGTACGGCGGACTGGACGGCATCCTCGAGAACCTCGACGCCATCAAGGGGAAGGTGGGGGACTCGCTCCGGGAGCACATCGAGCTGGTGAAGCGCAACCGCCGCCTGAACCAGTTGCACCTTGACCTGGACCTGCCGGTTGAGCTGGACACGATGGTGTCCAGGACCCCCGACCGCCCGGCCGTCGAGGAGCTGTTCGACTCCCTCCAGTTCAACGTCCTCCGCAAACGCCTCTTCGACCTGTTCGGGGAAGAAGACGCCGCCGAGTCCCACGACGAAATGACCCCGCCGGAGCACGTGGTCCTGACCAGCGCGGCCGACCTGACCGAATGGTTCAAAGCGACCAACCAGGCCATCGCAGCCGTCCAGCTGGTGACCCAGTCAACGACCGGGAACGACGACGTCGTCGGGCTGGCGATTGTCACCTCGACCGCCGCGGCGTACCTGGATCTGGAGACGCTCGACGCTGAGGCTGAGCAGGTGCTTGTCGGCTGGCTGGGTGACCTCAGTGCACCCAAGGTGGCCCACGACTTCAAAGCCGCCTACAAACTACTCGCCGCGCGCGGGCTGAAACTTGCCGGGGTGGTGGATGACACGGCCATCTCCGGGTACCTGATCCAGCCGGACCGTCGGGCCTACGATCTGGCGGACCTGAGCCAATCGCACCTGAAAATGTCGATCGCGCCCGCCGCAGGGACCACCGGGGGGCAGCTCGCGCTCCAGCTGGAAGACGAGGATGTCGCGTCCCCCGCCGTCGCCCGCGCCTTCGCCGCCCTGCAGCTCAGCGAGTACTTCGCCGGCCAACTGGTGGAGCGGGGCGCCAACCAGTTGCTCGGCGGGCTCGAACTGCCCCTGGCCGAGGTGCTGGCGGAAATGGAGCTCACCGGCGTATCCGTGGCGATGGACCGGTTGGACCAGTTGTTCGATGACTTTTCGGCGACCATGAGCACCACGAGCGCCGAGGCGTTCAGGATCATCGGCAAGGAAATCAACCTGGGGTCGCCCAAGCAGCTGCAGGCGGTCCTGTTCGACGAGCTTGAACTGCCCAAGACCAAGAAGATCAAGACCGGCTACTCAACCGACGCTGATGCGCTGACTGACCTGATCGTGAAGACCGGGCATCCGTTCCTTGAACAGCTCCTGGCTCACCGGGACGCCTCCAAACTCCGTCAGACGGTCGAGGGGCTGCGG
This sequence comes from Arthrobacter sp. TMT4-20, assembly GCF_054510775.1. Taxonomy (NCBI): domain Bacteria; kingdom Bacillati; phylum Actinomycetota; class Actinomycetes; order Micrococcales; family Micrococcaceae; genus Arthrobacter; species Arthrobacter sp. TMT4-20. Next base: position 64,071 of record NZ_JBTNDW010000010.1, read on the forward strand.
AAGTCAGTGGCCGACGACGGCCGGATCCACACCACGTACGTCCAGACCATCGCGGCCACGGGACGGCTCTCCTCGACCAACCCGAACCTGCAGAACATCCCGGTGCGCTCCGACGAAGGCCGGCGGATCCGCGAGGTGTTCGTCGTCGGTGACGGCTTTGACTGCCTGATGACCGCCGACTACTCGCAGATTGAAATGCGCATCATGGCGCACCTGTCCGGGGATGAGGGCCTCATCCAGGCGTTCCGCGATGGGGAGGACCTGCACCGGTTTGTCGGTGCCCACATTTTCGGCGTCGCACCCGCCGAGGTCACCAGCGCGATGCGGTCCAAGGTGAAAGCGATGTCCTACGGCCTGGTCTACGGTCTGAGCTCGTTTGGACTCTCCAAGCAGCTCGCCATTTCGGTGGACGAGGCCCGCACCCTGATGGGCGACTACTTCGACCGGTTCGGCGCCGTCCGCGACTACCTGCGCGGTGTTGTGGAGCAGGCACGGGTCGACGGGTTCACGTCCACCATCGAGGGCCGCCGCCGGTACCTGCCGGATCTTTCCAGCGACAACCGGCAGTTGCGGGAAATGGCTGAACGGGCGGCGTTGAACGCGCCCATCCAGGGTTCGGCTGCCGACATCATCAAGAAGGCGATGCTCGGCGTCGACGCCGAACTGCGGCGGCAGGGTCTCTCCTCCCGCATGCTGCTCCAGGTACACGATGAGCTGGTGCTCGAGATTGCGCCCGGTGAGCGGGACACCATGGAGCTGCTGGTGCGCGAGCAGATGGGGGCTGCGGCTGACCTCACGGTTCCGTTGGACGTCTCGGTGGGTGTGGGAGCGAGCTGGCACGAGGCCGCGCACTAGCCCAGACCCGCTCTGGGCACCGGGCATACGCACTGGTGCCGGGGGTACGTACTGGCGCCGGGAGTTCACTGGTGCCGGCAGCTCACTGGTGCCGGGCGCTCCGCCACACTAGGCTGATGGATCGTGACCGCTACCCAAGACTCCGCCGCCCCATCCGCACTGCGCATCGACACCTTCACGGTGACAGCTGAGACAGATTCCTCATCCGACGGTGCCCTGGCCCACTGGTTCGAAGCGGTCCGGTTCGGCTTCCACGAAGCCCGCACCGAGCCGGAGGATCTAGCCACCTATGCTGCGGCGTTCACCTCCGACAGCCGGACCCTGTGGGGTGCCTACGACGACGCTGCCAGTGCACACGCGTGGGATGCCAGCATTCCGGTGGCCACCTACGCCACCATGGTCAACTCCCTCAACGTCGGCAACGGCCAGTTGCTTGACGCGCACCAGATCACTGCCGTCACCGTGCGCCCCACCCACCGCCGTCGTGGGCTGCTGCGCACCATGATGACCAGTGATCTGCAGTCCGCCGCGTCCAAAGGTCTCGCCATCGCAGCGCTGACCGCATCGGAGGCGACCATCTACGGCAGGTTCGGTTTCGGTGCTGCAACGTTCACCCGCAACATCGAGGTGGATGTGAAGGAGCGGTTCGCGTTGCGCGCGCCGGCGTTCGGTGTCACCGAGATCGTGGCACCGGCCTCCGCGGCAGCACTGTCCGAACAGATTTTCGCCAGGTTCCATCACGCCACCACCGGTTCGGTGGGACGCCAGTTCGCCTATCCGCAGCGTGCCTCCGGCCGCTGGGGCGAGGAACGGCCCGTCGAGGACAAGGGTGTGCGCGTCGCGGTGCATTACGACGACGACGGCCGGCCCGACGGGTTCGTGTCCTACAAATTCTCCGGCTGGGGGACCACCCCGTACACGATGAAGATTGTTGATCTGGTCGCCGTCTCCGACGCCGCCTACCTCGAGCTGTGGCGTTACCTTGGCGCAATCGACCTCGTCCAGCGCATCACCTTCGATCTGGCACCCGTGAACGACCCCCTGCCGTGGGCCCTGCAGGATCGTCGCTGCTACAAACTCATTGGCGACGAGGATGTCCTGTGGCTGCGCATCCTCGACCCCATTGCTGCCCTGGAAGCACGGGGTTACCAGGGTGCGGGAACGGTCAGCCTGGAAATCGTGGATCCTCTCGGCTATGCCGCGGGCCGGTTCCGGTTGACGGTCGAGAACGGCTCCGGGTCGGTGGCACGACTCGACGACGACGCCGACACGCAGCTCCGCGTCGATGTCACGGCGCTCGGGTCGATGTATCTGGGTGGCGTTCCAGCCCGGACCCTGGCCGCTGCCGGGCACCTCAGCGAACAGGGGTCCACAGGACAGGGGAGCCTCGCCGTCGTCGACCGGATCTTCCAGACCCCGACCGATCCGTACTGCATTACCCACTTCTGACCCGGCACCCGGCGCCGCCCGCCGCTTTGACCTGTGTTGGCGCAAACGGCTAGACTAGACGGGCGTGTAATGCGCACTGCGAAACGGGTTGCCAAGCAACATCAGGTAAGTCGTTTTCTCTCCAAAAGTCCACTTCCGGACGAGCTCCATCTGAATCAGCAGAGTTTCCTGTTGCCCAGGCGTCGCTCTCCGGATCAACTAATCATCCACAACGGAGTCCCAACTACATGACCATCACCACCACCGAGAAGCCAGGTGCACCGCAGGTCGCGATCAACGACATCGGCACCGCTGAGGACTTCCTCGCAGCCATTGACGCCACCATCAAGTACTTCAACGACGGAGACCTCGTTGAAGGAACGGTAGTCAAGGTTGACCGCGACGAAGTTCTGCTCGACATCGGTTACAAGACCGAGGGTGTTATCCCTTCCCGTGAGCTGTCCATCAAGCACGACGTTGATCCCGGAGACGTTGTCTCCGTTGGCGATCAGGTCGAAGCACTGGTGCTCACCAAAGAGGACAAAGAAGGCCGACTGATCCTGTCCAAGAAGCGCGCTCAGTACGAGCGTGCCTGGGGCGATATCGAGAAGGTCAAGGAAGAAGACGGCGTCGTCACCGGTACGGTCATCGAAGTTGTCAAGGGTGGACTCATCCTCGACATCGGCCTCCGCGGCTTCCTGCCCGCGTCCTTGGTTGAGATGCGTCGTGTACGCGATCTTGCTCCCTACATCGGTCAGAAGATCGAAGCGAAAATCATCGAGCTGGACAAGAACCGCAACAACGTGGTCCTGTCCCGCCGTGCCTGGCTCGAGCAGACCCAGTCCGAGGTGCGTTCCACGTTCCTCAACAAGCTGGAAAAGGGCCAGGTTCGTCCGGGCGTTGTCTCCTCGATCGTCAACTTCGGTGCCTTCGTGGACCTGGGCGGCGTCGACGGACTCGTTCACGTTTCCGAGCTGTCCTGGAAGCACATCGACCACCCGTCCGAGGTTGTCGAAGTTGGCCAGGAAGTCACCGTCGAGGTTCTCGAGGTGGACCTGGACCGCGAGCGTGTCTCACTGTCGCTCAAGGCCACCCAGGAAGATCCATGGCAGACCTTCGCCCGCACCCACGCCCTCGGGCAGGTTGTTCCGGGTAAGGTCACCAAGCTGGTTCCCTTCGGTGCGTTCGTTCGCGTCGAAGACGGCATCGAAGGCCTGGTCCACATCTCCGAGCTGGCTGTCCGCCACGTGGAGCTGGCAGAGCAGGTTGTCTCGGTTGGCGACGAACTGTTCGTCAAGGTCATCGACATCGACCTCGAACGTCGTCGGATCTCGCTCTCCCTCAAGCAGGCTAACGAGGGCGTCGACGCCGACAGCACCGAGTTCGACCCGGCTCTGTACGGTATGGCTGCCGAGTACGACGAAGAAGGCAACTACAAGTACCCAGAGGGCTTCGACCCAGACTCCAACGAATGGCTCGAGGGTTACGACTCTCAGCGCGCGACCTGGGAAGCTCAGTACGCTGAAGCCCAGTCACGCTGGGAAGCTCACAAGAAGCAGGTTGTGCAGCACGCATCTGACGATGCAGCTGCTGCCAACGAGCCAGTCGAGTCAAGCTCCACGAGCTACTCCTCTGAGCCAGCCGCCACTGAGAGCACGAACGCCAGCAGCAACAGCAACGTCGGCACGGGTACGCTCGCGTCAGACGAGGCACTTGCCGCACTGCGCGAAAAGCTGACCGGCAACTAAGGTCCAGCGCTAGCACCTGAAAAGGTCCCCACCGTAATGGTGGGGACCTTTTTTGCGCCCAATTCCGTTCAGTCTCGCGTTTTGCCTGCCGTGTTCGGGCGCACGCACCAGAGGGGGCTGCTCAGCGTGAGTCTGAACCCGGGAGCGCGTGGCCCGGTGCAACCCTGGCTTCGGCATAGGACGGTTCCCGGAGCGCCCGGGTCCAGGCATAGGTTTCGGATCCGGGCAGCGGGCGCCGGACCGGGTCAAAACGCAAACCCGCCGGATCACCGCCCCGTGCCACCAGCACCGGCTCAAGCTCTTCCGGGGTCAGCACCAGAGTGCCGAACCGGGTCCAATCACCCAGGGGACGGCTGAAGCACAGGGCCAGTTCCAGGGGACGCTTCGCCAACCCCACACGGAGCCCGGCAGGCGTGGCTGGCATCCGGCCACTCGGGTCAAGAGGAAAAGCCGCCAGCAGAACGGCTGACTTCCCGCCCTTGTACGGCATCATTGACGTGAATTTGGCGGCCTGGACATTCCGCTGCGGGAGCAGGACGAACCGGGCGGGAAATGACGCACCGGTGGATGCGAGCAGCACATCAAAGTGGTCAGACCCGTGGGGGACCCGCAAGGCCAGGCCGAGAATGTCAGGGCTCCAGCGCGGTAGCCCCACCGAGCGGGACAGCCGCGCCTGGATCGGGTCCTGGCCGGTGCCGTCGATCCAGGAAATTCCGCTGGAAACAGGTGGCCCGGTCCGGGTGAGTGTCCCGGTGAGCCAAACGCCGTCGGGGTGAATAGGACGCTGCGGCCTGACGGCTTTCATCGTAGCGAACAGGCTGGCGAACCCCTTGCCGAGTGCGGTCGTGACGCGCATCGGTCAGTGCTTCACTGCTCGGTCGGAGTCCGCGGTGCGGTCCGGGGCGGAGCGGCGGGTCGTGCTGTGTTGAATCGCATACAGCACCAGGCCAATAGCCACCAGGATTCCCGCGCGTAACCAGATGTCGGCGCTCTGCTGCGTCATGAGCAGGACACAGGACGCGATCGCCAGGTAGGGAAAGATCAGCGGAATCTGGAAGTGCTGGTGGTCCACCCGGTCCTTGCGAAGCACCAGCACGGCGATGTTGGTGCTGAGGAACACGAACAGCAGCAGCACCACGACCGTCTCCGCCAGCGATGCCAGATCACCGGTGCTGCTGAGGATCATCGCGGCAACGGTGGTCGCAATGATGGCGACCCACGGTGTGCGCCGGTTGGGGAGTACCCGGCCCAGCACCGATGGCAGCAGGCCTTGTTCGGCCATCCCATAGGTCAGCCGGCTTGCCATGATCATGGTGAGCAGCGACCCGTTGGCGACGGCGATGAGGGCCACCAGTCCGAAGATCCACTCGGGGATCCCGAACCCGGTGGCGTTGACGACGTCGAGCAGTGGCGACGTCGAACCCGCCAGGTCGGCTGCGGGCACAGCGGCGGAGGCTGCCAGGCCGATCAGGACGTAGACAACACCTGCAGTAAAGAGTGCGCCGAAGAGCGCGCGAGGGAACACCCGGCTGACATCCTTGACCTCCTCTGCGACATTCGCCGACACTTCGAACCCGACAAACGAGTAGTAGGCAATCAGGGTGGCAGCCAGTACCGCGGAAGCCGGCCCCACGCCGTCGGGAAACTGGGTGACCCTGCTGAGGTCGCCGTTGCCCTGCGCGAGGAAGAGGCCGACGACGACAATCACCAGGACGAGGCCCGAGACTTCGACGACCGTCATGACCACGTTGGTGCGCACTGACTCTCGGATGCCGCGGGCATTCAGGGCTGCGACCAGCAGGAGGAAGACCAGCGACGCCGGGCCCGCCGGGACGTCGATGAAGGCGGACAGGTACGCGCCGGAGAATGCCTGGGCCAGGCCGGCGGCACTGGTGACGCCGGCAGCCAGCATGCAGAAGCCCACCAGGAAAGAGATCAGGGGCTTCCGGTAGGCACGTTCGGCGAAAACGGCGGCGCCGCCCGCTTTCGGGTACTTGGTGACGAGTTCCGCGTAGGAACCCGCCGTGAGCAGTGCCAGCCCCAGAGCGACGAGCAGGGGCACCCAGAGGGCACCGCCCGCTTCACCTGCCACCACCCCGACCAGCACATAGATGCCCGCACCCAACACATCGCCGAGGATAAACAGGTAGAGCAACGGGCCGGTAATGCCCTGCTTTAGCTTGGACGGGGCTGACTGCTGAGCTGTGGACATTCCCGAAGTATATTCCAGAAAGTAAGTTCACTGATCATTGCGTGACGGGGCCGGTTTCCGGACCGGCCGCCTCAGCGCCCGGTGGAAACCGTGACGGTGAATTTTGGGTTCCTGGCGGCCTGCCGGGTAGGTCCAACCATGGAGGCGAGCGGGGTCCGATACTGGAGGTGGCTGTTCCAGACCGTCCAGAGTTCACCCCCCGGTTTGAGCACCCGGCCAGCATCGGCGAAAAGCTTCAGGGCAATCCCGGAATGAACGGTGCCCTCCATGTGAAAGGGCGGGTTCAGCACAATGAGCTCGGCTGATGAGGCGGGCATCGAGGACAGGGCATCATCCCGCACGACCGTGATCCGGTCGCCGACACCATTGGCATCGGCGGTCGCACGGGAAGACGCAACAGCTGACGCCGACTGGTCCGTTGCAACAACTTCCATCGCAGGCCGCGCGAGGGCGAGATAGGCGGCAATTGTGCCATTGCCCGACCCCAGATCGATTGCCTGCCCCGCGGCTCGGGCCGCGGAGAGGGCGGGGAGCAGGTACCGGGTCCCCGCATCCAGTTTGGCGCCACCGAAGGTGCTGCCGAAAGCCTTGAGGATCAGCGGTGCGGGCAGGCCGACGTCGTGCTTCTCCGCCACCGGAAACCCGCTGGCGGGGGTGGCCACGGGCGCCGACGCCGTCAGGATCCGGGACTTCTGGCGTGCCAGTCCGGCAGCCACCGTGGTGAAGTGGCGGGCCAGGATGCCGTTCATCGCGGTGGTCATGTGTTTGACCCGGCCGCCGGCGAACACAGTGACGTCCGGGCTTGCGTAGCGGGCGATCGTCCACGCGATCTCATCCAGCGCGGCCAGCGACCTGGGCAGCTGCAGCAGGACCGTGCGGGCGCCAGCCAGCAGGGCCTCGTTGAGCGGATAGTGGGAGAAGGCCGCGGCCAGGCCGGCGGTGTGCGCGTTGGCTGTCAACGCGAGCTCACCGGAGAGCGGGTCCTGGTGGGTGCGAATCGAGTGTGCCCCATGCAGCGCGGCGGCGCCGAGAGTGAGCGCACCGTAGTGGTCCCCAATGACGACGACGCCGTCCCGGTCGGCGGTGATCGCCGGGCCGGCGGTGTCGAGGAGGAGCCGATCGGTGGCGTCGAACGCAAAGAGGTTCGGGGCCTCGACGTCGGGAGCCCGTCGAAGGTTGTCGAAGGAAAAGTCAGTCACAGTCCACCCATTTCAGGTCGAGTAGTTGGGCGCCGGACTGGCCGGCGGTCAGTGAGGCGAGGCGGGCGCGAAACTCGTCGATCGATGCGTTCCCGGCCGGTATGGCCACCCGGATGGTGGCCCGTTCCGCCGGATAGTCGGTTCCCAGGACGTCGACGCCTGCGTTGCGGAGCTCGTTTTCGACCCGCCCCGCGTCGGTGTGAGCCACCGGGACCACCAGGAGCTGCAACAGTCGTCGTCGGACACGTGGCGCCGAGTCCAGCGCCTGGGAGACAGCGTCGGAATAGGCGCGCACCAGTCCGCCAGCACCAAGCAACACTCCACCGAAATAGCGGACCACCACCACCGCGACGTCGCTCAGGTCAGCCTCACCATCGGCATTGTCGCGTTTGAGGATGGCGTCCAACATGGGGGCACCGGCGGTGCCGGACGGTTCGCCGTCGTCGTTGGCGCGCTGGACCGACCGATCAGGACCCAGCACGACGGCGCTGCAATGGTGGCGCGCGTCGTGGAACTCCCGGCGCAGCTCGGTGAGAAGCAACCGCGCCTCGTCCTCGCTGGCAATCCGCCGGACGACAGTGATGAAGCGTGACCGGCGCACATCGGTCTCGTGGCGGTGCTCGCCCCGGACCGTTGTGTAGCCGATTATTCCACTGTCATTCACCGGCCCCAGTCTAGTGGGCGGGAGGTTGCGCCAGCGCAAATGCTCCAGTGACGAGCAGGCTCGGAGGGCAGGGACTGTCCTGCTCACCGGGCCTGCCAGCGGGGGAGCACCCGTACTCCGCCTGCCGTGGATGGCCGTGGATCCAGGCATCTGGAGGGCGGCGGGCACATCCCACGTATTAGGGTGGGGACATGCTCAGAATTGGCCTCACCGGCGGGATCGCAGCAGGGAAATCACTTGTCGCCTCAAGGCTGGAAGAGCTTGGTGCGGTGCTGGTCGACGCCGATGTGCTGGCCCGCGCGGCCGTGGAACCAGGATCGGCCGGGCTGGCAGCCGTGGCCGCCGAATTCGGTGAGGAGGTGCTGCTTCCGGACGGTAGCCTGGATCGGCCGGCGCTGGCGGCAGCCATTTTCGGTGACCCGTCCCGCCGGATGACGTTGAATTCGATCATCCACCCGTTGGTGCGGGAACGCGCCCGTGAGCTGACGGCGGCTGCGCCCCCGGACGCCGTCGTCGTGCAGGACATTCCCCTGCTGGTGGAGACCGGCCAGCAGCACCAGTTCCATTTGGTGGTGGTGGTCGACGCTCCCGACAGCGTCCGGATCGAGCGGCTGACCCGCCTCCGGGGAATGAGCGACGACGACGCGCGGGCCCGGATTGGTGCGCAAGCCACGCGTGCCGAGCGGAAGGCAGCCGCCGACGTCGTCCTCGTCAACGACAGCACCCCACAGGATCTGCTGGCCGCCGTCGACCGCCTCTGGGACGAACGACTGGTGCCCTTCAACCACAACCTGTTGCGCGGCGTCCAGGCCGCACGCGATGGTGGCCCGCAACTGGTGCCTTCCCGCGACGACTGGCCGGAACAGGCCGGACGGATCATGGGCAGGGTGCGTCTGGTTGATCCCCTGGTGCTGGCGGTCGACCATATCGGGTCGACCGCTGTGCCCGGGTTGGCCGCCAGGGATGTCCTCGACCTGCAGGTCACCGTCGCGACCCTTGCAGACGCCGACGCGATTGCCGGAAAGCTGGTCGCAGCAGGGTTTCCGCTGCTCGAAGGCATCACACGGGATGAACCCAAACAGGACGTTCCCGACCCCTCCCGATGGGGGAAGCGTCTGCACGCCAACGCCGACCCTGGTCGCGCGGTTAACCTTCATGTTCGGGTTGAGGGTTCGCCTGGATGGCGGTATGCCCTGTCGTTCAGGGACTGGCTGCGCTCCGACCCGGGCGCCGCGGCCCAGTACCAGGCGGAGAAGGAGCGGTGTGCGGCCCAGCACACCCGGGATGCGACTACCGAGGGCTACGCGGAGTGCAAGGAGAACTGGTTCACCACCGTCGCTGATCCGCTGCTGAAACGCTGGATTGCCGACACTGGCTGGACTCCTCAGCCCTCTTCTGCCGTCGGCTAAGTTGCCCCATTCAGGACGCTGATTGTCCGGGGGAGGGTCTAACGTATTTATATGAGCCTTGCGCAGGAAATTAAACGGGTGGTAGCCCCTTTCGAAGTGATCAGCGAATTCAAGCCTGCCGGTGACCAGCCTGCCGCGATTGCCGAACTCAGTGAACGCGTCAAGGCGGGCGAGAAGGACGTGGTGCTGCTGGGCGCCACCGGTACCGGCAAGAGCGCGACGACTGCGTGGCTGATCGAACAGGTCCAGCGGCCCACGCTCGTGATGGTGCAGAACAAGACCCTCGCGGCGCAGCTGGCGAATGAGTTCCGTGAGCTGCTGCCCAACAATGCCGTCGAATACTTCGTCTCGTATTACGACTACTACCAGCCGGAAGCCTACGTTCCCCAGACGGACACCTTCATCGAGAAGGACTCCTCGGTCAACGAGGAAGTGGAGCGGCTCCGGCATTCCGCCACCAACGCCCTGCTGACCCGCCGGGACGTGATCGTGGTGGCCACCGTGTCCTGCATCTATGGTCTGGGCACCCCCGAAGAATATGTTGCCGGGATGGTCACACTGGAAACCGGCCAGCAGATGAACCGCGACGATTTGCTGCGGAAGTTCGTGTCAATGCAGTACACCCGCAACGACATCGACTTCCACCGGGGCACCTTCAGGGTGCGTGGCGACACCGTCGAAATCATCCCCATGTATGAGGAACTGGCGCTTCGCATTGAGTTCTTCGGCGACGAGGTCGAGAAGATCTACACCCTGCACCCGCTGACCGGGGAAATCGTCAGGGAAGAGACCGAAATGTATGTGTTCCCGGCGTCGCACTATGTCGCGGGCCCCGAGCGCATGAACCGGGCGGTCAAGCAGATCGAGGATGAGCTCCAGGTCCGCCTGGACGAGCTGGAGTCGCAGAACAAACTGGTCGAAGCCCAGCGGTTGCGGATGCGGACCACCTATGACCTCGAAATGATGCAGCAGATGGGGTTCTGCAACGGCATCGAGAACTACTCCCGACACATCGACGGCCGCGGTCCGGGCTCGGCGTCGCACTGCCTGCTCGACTACTTCCCCGACGATTTCCTGCTGGTAGTCGACGAGTCGCACGTGACCATTCCGCAGATCGGTGCCATGTATGAGGGTGACATGTCCCGGAAGCGCACCCTGGTGGACCATGGGTTCCGGCTCCCCTCCGCGATGGACAACCGGCCGCTCAAATGGGACGAGTTCCTGGACCGGATCGGGCAGACCGTCTACCTCTCGGCAACCCCCGGGAAGTATGAGCTGGGCAAGTCGGATGGGTACGTGCAGCAGATCATCCGGCCGACCGGTCTGATCGACCCGGAGGTGGTGGTCAAGCCCAGCAAGGGCCAGATCGATGACCTGCTGGGGGAGATCCGTACCCGGGTGGAACTGAACGAGCGGGTGCTCGTCACCACCCTGACCAAGCGGATGGCCGAAGATTTGACCGGGTACCTGCTGGAACATGGGGTGAAGGTTGAGTACCTGCACTCAGACGTGGATACCCTGCGCCGGGTGGAGCTGTTGCGTGAGTTGAGGCTCGGGACTTTCGACGTTCTGGTGGGCATCAACCTGCTCCGTGAAGGCCTTGACCTTCCTGAAGTGTCGCTGGTCAGCATCCTCGACGCCGACAAGGAAGGGTTCCTGCGCAGCGCCACCTCCCTGATCCAGACCATCGGGCGTGCGGCCCGTAACGTCTCGGGTGAGGTGCACATGTACGCGGACCGGATCACCGATTCGATGGCCAAAGCCATCGACGAAACCAACCGACGTCGTGAGATCCAGGTGGCATACAACCTCAAGCACGGGGTTGATCCGCAGCCCCTGCGGAAGCGGATTGCTGACATCACCGATTCCATCGCCCAGGAGGACGCCGATACCCGGGCGCTCCTGGCGGAGTCGGGCAAGAAGCGCAAGGGCGGCAAGACGGCCAAGGGCGGCGCCCCTGTCCGGCATGACGGCCTTGCCGCAGTGCCGGCCGAGGACCTCACCGACCTGATCGGTCAGCTCACCGACCAGATGCACTCGGCGGCGGCTGACCTGCACTTCGAGCTCGCCGCGAGGCTACGCGACGAGGTGGGGGACCTGAAGAAAGAGCTGCGGCAGATGCAGACGGCGGGGCACGCCTAGCCCCAGCTCGTCGCTGGCGGGAGGGCTCGCGCAACTTACTGAGAGGTTGCGCGAGCCATTTCCTGATCCGGCTCGTACGGGGTTAGGATAAGCCGGACGTAGGGGAGTATCCCGAAGCGCTACGATCGTCAACACGCGGAGCATCGATGTTTCGCCGGGCGTAGCGGCCGGTGGCAAATGCCGCGGTGGAGAGACTTGCGGAATCCGCTGCACCCTTGAAAGGTCCCTCATGCCCGAACCCACGCTGGAACTGCCATTGGCGTTTGAGGTAGGCACATTCATTGTGCTGGGCCTCATCCTCCTGTTCGATTTGCTGCTGGTGGTTAAGCGCCCGCACGAGCCGTCAATGAAGGAAGCCGGCCTGTGGGTCACGTTCTACGTTTCTCTCGCGTTGATCTTCGCGGTCCTGATGTTTATCTTCACCGGCCCGGATTACGGGGGACAGTTTGTCGCCGGCTGGGTCACCGAATATAGCCTGAGCATTGACAACCTGTTCGTGTTCATCATCATCATGGCCCGGTTCTCGGTACCCCGTAAGTATCAGCAGGAAGTGTTGATGGTGGGCATCATCATCGCGCTGGTGCTCCGCGGAATCTTCATCCTGCTCGGCGCAGCCTTGATCAGCAACTTCAGCTGGATCTTCTACATCTTCGGTGTCTTCCTGCTCTACACGGCCTATCAGCAGGCCAAGGACACCGGCGAAGACGAGGAACACGGTAGCGAAAACAAGGTGATCGGCAAGCTGCGCAACGTCCTGCCGATGACCGACAAATACGACGGCAACAAGATCCGTACCGTCGTGGACGGCAAGAAGGTCTTCACCCCGATGCTGATCGTCTTCGTGACCATCGGCCTCACCGACCTGCTCTTCGCGGTGGATTCGATCCCGGCCATTTTCGGTCTGACCGAAAGCGCGTTCATCGTCTTCACCGCCAACATTTTTGCCCTGATGGGCCTGCGCCAGCTGTACTTCCTGCTCGGTGGCCTGATGACCCGGCTCATCTACCTGAAGCATGCGCTCTCGGCCATCCTGGCGTTCATTGGCATCAAACTGATCCTTCACGCCATGCATGAAAACGAGTTGCCGTTCATCAACGGGGGCCAGCACATTGAGTGGGCTCCGATCATCCCCACCTTCCTGTCCCTCGGCATCATCCTCGGCACCATTGTGGTCGCGGTTGTCCTGAGCCTGCTCAGCCCGAAGGCCAAGCAGGCCAGCATCGATGCCAAGCTTGAAGAGGACGCACGGAAGGCCCGCGGCACGGCCGACGTCGAGAAGTAGCCTTCTCCGACCGTCGGCGCTTCAGCGCTGGCTGACTACGCGGGCCAGCCGGTCATACCCAGCAACCGGTTGAAGATCGCTTCGCCGTCGTCGGAAATCCCGTCGTGGTGGAAGTCAGCTGTCTCCCATGCCTGTAAGCCTTGGACCGCGCGGGCTGTCCGCATGGACAGGTCATGGTCCACGTAGATGTCGTCCTGATAGACGGCAGCGGCCGCGGGGACAGTGTTGCGGGCGAGCTGGTCGGAGTCGTAGAGGCTGCCCCAATCCGCCTTTGCTGCGAGGAGGTCAGCGACGTCCCGCAGCGGAACCAGTGACGGGTCCTGATCGAAGTACCACCGATACACCATTTCGCCGGTCAGCAGCGGTTCCTCAGCCGTCGGGAGGAACTGGGGGTGCTCGGCCAACACCCGGTTGGCGGACCAGTCGGAAGCCTCGCCCTGGCAATAAATTGACTCGTGCAGTAGGGCGTAGAGGGGGTTGGATGACCGGCTGACCTGCGCCCAGACGGCGTCCAGGAACACCTGGGACAGCCGCTGACCATCGGCGGTACTCACGAAGGCGTCCTCGAGCAGGAAATGCAGGGCGTCTATCCGGGTGTTGCCACCAAGGAAGGATCCGATCATCTGCAGCCGTGCAACGGTGAGACGCTCACCGGTCGGTAGCCGCTCGTCGATTGCCTCGACGTGGTGTGCAATCCGGGTGAGGGTCGTCCGGTCCTCGGGATACTTGGCGAAGTATTCCCGGTTCCTGGCTTCGACGAGCCGATAGGTCGCGGAATAGACCTGATCCGGGGGGCCACTGAGTGGTGCCAGGCCACCGGTGATCAGCGCACGGTCCATGCCCTCGGGTGCGACAGAGAGGTACGTCAGGGTGCAGAAACCGCCAAAGCTCTGACCGAACACTGTCCAGGGCGCCCCGACGAGCTGGCGGCGGATCAGTTCGGCGTCAGCAACAATCGAGTCGGCCCTGAAGTGCGCGAGATACTCGGCCTGTGCGGCAGCGTCCCCGCGGAGGGGAAGGGTCGCGGCATCCGCTGGGGTGGAACGGCCGGTGCCCCGCTGATCCAGCATCAGAATTCTGAAGTGTCTGGCCGCAGCCTTCATCCAGCCGCCAAGCTGGGTGACCCTGCTGCCCCGGCCGCCGGGCCCACCTTGCAAAAACAGCAGCCATGGCAGGTCGGCAATGGCCTCGTCGTCGTACTCCAGCGAGCTGTACTCGCGGGCAAAGATGGTGATGGTTTCACCATCGGGCGTCCGATGGTCCAGGGGAACTGTGAAGTAATGGCCGGTGGTGCGTGCGCCGTACATCAGGTGGGTTGATTCGCGGCGGTGGGGGACGACGTCGGCGGCTGACTGGTCGCTCACGTAGCGGATCCGCTGGCCACTGCGGTGAGGGCGGGGCCGGTGAGGCGATAGGTGGTCCACTCGTCCTGGGGGAGGGCGCCGAGGCTGTCGTAGAAGTTGATTGAGGGTTCGTTCCAGTTCAGGACCGACCATTCCACCCGGGCGTAGCCCCGTTCCGCGGCGATGCGTGCAAGGTTCTGCAGGAGTGCTTTGCCGTGGCCTTCGCCCCGGGCTTCGGGGCGGACGTACAGGTCTTCCAGGTAGATCCCGTTGACACCCTCCCAGGTTGAGTAGTTCAGGAACCAGAGGGCAAAGCCCTGGATGACGCCGTCCGACTCGGCGACATGCGCGAACACGCTTGGCATGGGTCCAAAGAGGGCCTGATGCAGCTGTTCGGGAGTGTTCCTGACGGCGTCAGGTTCTTTCTCGTAGATGGCGAGGTCGTGGATGAGCTGGAGGATGGTGGCTACATCAGCCGGGCGGGCGTCGCGGATAGTCATGCACTCAACCCTATCTATTACATCCCCGGCGAGAGGGTAGCTGTGGCGGGTCTGGACGTGCCGGGGCCATCACAGCCAACCGCTCGGTGGCGAGTTTGAGAGTAGTCAGGCGAGTCCAGGGCTTACGAGGGCCGCTTTTGTGGGTGCCGAAAAAACTTCGAAAAAGTTTCTTCCGGGACCCCGTTTTCCCATCATACTGTCGGTGCTCGATGTTGGAATTGGGGTATGAAAAGCAGTGCAGCTTCTGCTCCCGGATCGGGAATCCCTTCCGAATCCGGCGCGAATTCCGCCTCGACCAGCGGGCCCGCGAACACGGCCACGGGTACTCCCGCCGGCGCTTCTGCCGGGTCTTCTGCTGGGTCTTCCGCTGGAACTCACGCCGGGGCTTCTGCTGGGTATGGTCCGGAGGGACCGCTAGGCGTGGACGCGGTGTGGACAGCACCCACTGTTGAACCTCACCCTGTTGACACTTCCTCTGTTGAACCGCCGGAGTCGGGGGCTGCGGGTTCGACCGATGCGGATGATGAGGCATCGGATTTTTGGGGAATGGCCTTCGTGCCCGGCGAGCGGGTGCGCTCCAGCGACGAACCTCCCGCCCTGACCGGCCAACTCGGGCTCGCCGCCCCGGCCGGCCTTGACTCGTCCCAGGTGGTAGATGCGTTGAATGACGTCGCCGAGGCGCGGTCATGGCTCGATGCCCAGGAAGCGAAACTGGTCACCCGAATCCTGGACCTGCAAACCGAGCAAACCCGTTGCGGCCGCGGGGCGTTCGGGTTCGAGAAAACCCTGGCCGCAGCCGAGATCGGCGCCACGTTGCACCTGCCGGAGCGGACCGCCGGGTTCCTGGTCGAACACAGCACCCTGCTGACCCGCCACTACCCGGCCACGTTGAACGCGTTAGAGGACGGCAGACTCTCACGCCGCCATGCCTGGGCCGTTGTCGAAGAAGCCACAGACATGCCCGACACCGACCCCGCTCTCGCCGCCGCCTATGAAACCAGGCTGATCGCGTTGGCCGGTCAGACCACCGTGACGAAGTTCTGCCGCCAGGCCCACCGGTTACGCGAAAAACTCCACCCCGAACCCATCAGTAGCCGGCACCGGAAAGCTCTCCGGGAACGCGAGGTGGTCCTGAACCCCGCCCACGACGGGATGGCCTGGCTCGCCGCGTACCTACCCACCGAACACGCGGCCGGGATTTTCCACCGGGTCGACACCGCAGCCCGGGCCTTGCAGGGCCCCGACGAGGCCAGGACTCTCACCCAGTTACGCGCCGATGTTCTGGTGGATGTCCTCACCAGTGCCGGACCCACCGGACACATGCATGAAGCACCCGACCCCGCTGACCCAGCTGCTGCCCCCGGCGCTGCCGCTGGGACCGACCCCGGATCCCGGACGAACACCAGCCCCAGTCAGCAGGGGGAGGCCAGCGTGTATTGGGGTGTGCAGGCGAAGGTGTTTGTCACCGTCCCGGTGATGACTCTCCTCGGTGGGGATGCCCCGGGTGAGTTGGAAGGTTACGGTCCGATTGATCCCGAGACGGCACGGAAGCTCGCCGGGCACGCACCATCGTTCACCAGGATCCTTACCCACCCCTTCACCGGGGCTAGGCTTGGCGCTGATGCGACCACGTATCGGGTCCCGCAGGACCTGAAGGATGCGGTCCGGGTCAGGGACGGGACGTGTCGGCATCCGGGATGTAACCGGTTGGCGGTGTTCTGCGAACTCGACCACACCACCCCCTGGTCCCAAGGAGGGACGACCAGCTACGGGAACTTGGCGGCCCTGTGTAAACGTCACCACATGTTCAAAACCGAAGGCTACTGGCACTACCAACAACCCGAGCCCGGGACGATCATCGCGATCTCGCCTGCCGGTGAAACCTACCTCACCACAGCCGACCCACCACCAGCACCACCAGCCGACATGCCCCCGCCCTTCTAGAAGCACCGCCCTTCTAGAAGCACCGCCCTGCTAGGCAGCAATCCCTTTTAGAAGCACCGCCCTGCTGGAATCACCATCTTTCCGGGAGAACCATATTTACAGCCAGCACCGCCGGACTAGGGCGCCCCGACGCTGGTCACGGTGACCACGGCTGTGCCGGCCTCATCGGAGGCGGCCAGGTCGATGACCGCATTGATACCCCAGTCATGGTTGCCGAACGGGTCCTTGAAGATCTGCCGGACCTTCCAGCTGCCGGGCACCTTCTCAATAATCAGCAGTGCGGGTCCGCGGGCCTCGGGCCCGTCGTCGATGTCCTCGTAGTCACCGAAGTAGCCGTCGAGGGCCTCCGTCCAGCGGTCCGCATCCCAACCGGAACCACCATCCAGCGCGCCAAGGGCGACATCGTCCTCGTCGGCGAAAAGTTTGACCCGCTGGAACATCTCGTTGCGGACCATTACGCGGAATGCCCGCTCGTTGGAGGTCACCGAATCGGGTTCCGGTGGCAGTTCGAGAGCGGTCCCGCTGTCGGCGCGGCCACCGGCGGCGAGCAGCTCCCATTCCTCCAGGAGGCTCGAATCGACCTGCCGGATCAGTTCGCCGAGCCACTCAATGATGTCGGTCAGATCCTCCCGCAGCGCCTCGGTAGGAACGGTCTGGCGTAATGCCTTATAGCAGTCGGCGAGATAGCGCAGCAGGATGCCCTCGGACCGGGTGAGCGAGTAGTAGGCAATGTACTCGCCGAAGTTCATGGCCCGCTCATACATATCCCGGACCACCGACTTGGGGGTCAGCTCGAAGTCGCCCAGCCAGGGCGCACCACTGCGGTAGACATCGAAGGCCTGGAACAGCAGTTCGGCCATCGGCTGCGGGTAGGTGACCTCCTCGAGGAGCGCCATCCGCTGGTCATAGTCGACCCCGTCGGCCTTCATGGCGCCAATCGCCTCGCCGCGCGCCTTTTTCTCCTGGGCGTTGAGGACCTGGCGGGGCTTTTCGAGGGTCGCTTCGATCACCGAGACGACGTCGAGCGCGTAGGTGGGGCTTTCGGGGTCCAGCAGTTCCAGGCTGGCCAGCGCGAAGGGGGAGAGCGGCTGGTTGAGGGCGAAGTTGGCCTGCAGGTGGACCTTCAGCCGGATGGTCCGGCCGTCGGCATCGGGCTCGGGGAGCCGCTCGACAATTCCAGCGGTGACCAGCGACCGGTAAATGCCAATGGCTTTACGGGTCAGCTGCAACTGGGAAGCCCGGGTCTCATGGTTTTCGTTGAGCAGACGTTGCGCCGCGGAGAACGGATTGCCGGGTCGTTCCAACAGGTTCAGGAGCATCGAGTGGCTGACGGCGAAACTCGACGTGAGCGCTTCGGGCGTGCCGGCGGCGAGCCGCTCGTAGGTTGGCTTACCCCACGACACAAACCCGGTGGGTGGTTTCTTCCTGACCACCTGGCGGAGCTTTTTCTGATCGTCGCCGAACTTCCCGACGGCCTTCGCCATGGCCCTCGTGTTCTCAACCACATGATCAGGTGCCTGCACGACGACGGTCCCCGCCGTGTCATAACCGGCCCGTCCCGCCCGGCCCGCGATCTGGTGGAACTCGCGGGCGTTGAGCAGCCGGGTGCGGACGCCGTCGTACTTGCTCAGTGCGGTCAGGAGCACCGTGCGGATGGGGACGTTGATCCCGACGCCGAGGGTGTCGGTGCCGCAGATGACCTTAAGTAGTCCCGCCTGCGCGAGCTGCTCCACCAGCCGACGGTACTTGGGGAGCATCCCGGCGTGGTGGACGCCGATGCCGTGCCGGACCAGTCGGTTGAGTGTCTTGCCGAACCCGGAGGAGAACCGGAAGGTCGCGATCAGGTCGGCGATCCTGTCCTTCTCCTCCCGGGAGCAGACGTTCACGCTCATCAGGTTCTGGGCGCGTTCAATCGCTTCGGCCTGGCTGAAGTGCACCACGTACACCGGCGCCTGCCGGGTACTGAGGAGTTCTTCCAGCGATTCCTGAACGGTGGTCTCTACGTAGTAGAAGTGCAGCGGGATGGGCCGTTCGGCGCTGCTGATCGTGGTGGTCGTGCGGCCGGTGCGCTCGGTCAGCTCCTCCTCGAAACGGGTCATATCGCCGAGGGTCGCTGACATCAGGAGGAACTGGGCCTGGGGGAGTTCAAGGAGGGGAACCTGCCACGCCCAGCCGCGCTGCGGGTCGGAGTAGAAGTGGAACTCGTCCATGATGACGGTGCCGACGTCGGCCAGCGCACCTTCACGAAGCGCGATGTTCGCCAGGATTTCTGCTGTGCAGCAGATGATCGGTGCGTCCTGGTTGACCCCTGAATCACCGGTGATCATCCCGACATTCTCGGCACCGAAGGTCTCGCAGAGGGCGAAAAACTTCTCGGACACCAGAGCCTTGATCGGAGCCGTGTAGTAGCTGCGTTTCCCGCGGGCGATCGCATCGAAATGGGCTGCGACCGCCACCAGCGACTTCCCCGATCCGGTGGGCGTCGCGAGGATCACGTTGTTCCCGGAGACCAGCTCCAGCACAGCTTCATCCTGCGCCGGATACAGGCTCATTCCCTCGCTGGTCGTCCACTCGAGGAAGGCGCCGTAAACGTCGTCGGGCTGATCCGTGCCTGCGGGGAGGTGTTCCTGAATTCTCATAGGACTCCAGCCTATCCGTAGCTGCCTCACCGCCGGATACGCTGGAGCAATGCGATGGGATCCCACCCAGTATTCTCTGTTCTCTGACCACCGGGGCAGGCCGTTCCTCGATCTGGTCGGTCGGGTCGACCATGCGGCGCCTCGCGTCGTCGTCGATCTCGGGTGCGGGCCGGGGGACCTCACCCGGCTGCTGGCCGAACGCTGGCCCGACGCCGGGGTGCTGGGCATCGACTCATCCGCCGACATGGTGCAGCGCGCCAATGACCAAGCCGACCCGCCGCCGAACCTGCGGTTCGAGACTGGTGATATCCGAGACTTCTCACCCGCAGACGACGTCGACGTCGTCGTCACCAACGCCGTCCTGCAGTGGGTGCCGGGTCAGGCCGAGCTGGTGCAGAAGTGGGCACGGGTGCTTCGTCCAGGTGCCTGGCTGGCCCTGCAGGTTCCTGGCAACTTCGGATCCCCGGCACACACGCTGCTGCGCGAACTGGCCGGATCGAACGCCTGGCGGGACAAGCTCGGGGGAGTGCTGAGGCATACCGATGTCGTGTCGGAGCCGGAGGAGTACCTGCGGATGCTCAGCGAGGCGGGCATGACCGCCGACGTCTGGGAGACCACCTACCAGCACGTCCTCACGGGACCCGATCCGGTGCTGCAATGGCTGAAGGGCACCGGATTGCGCCCCGTACTGAATGCGCTGTCCGACGACGACGGCGCGGCCTTCGTCGAACAGTATGCTGCCCTGCTGCGCGGAGCCTACCCCGAGGAACCTTGGGGGACAGTCTTCGGCTTCCGCCGGATCTTCGCCGTCGGCGTCAAGACCGGGCGAAGTAGGAGCAAGGACCCCGCGGGATAGTTCCCGCCAGCCCTGAGCCGGGGGCCAGTTAACGCACCTGCACACAGGTGGACGGGAAGGTGGGTTCCGACGGCGGTGAGCCCGCCGGACGGCCGGTTTTACCAGCCGCGGGCGCGCCATTCCTCAAGCTGCGGGCGTTCAGCCCCGACGGTGGTGCCCTTCCCATGGCCGGGATGCACGACGGTGTCGTCAGGCAGATAGTCGAAGATCCGCTCGGACACGTCGTTAAGCAACGACTCAAACCGGGCGGCGTCGCCCTGGGTGTTCCCGATGCCGCCGGGGAACAGCGAATCCCCCGTGAACAGGTGTGCCGGGCCGTGCGGGTCGCGGTACAACAGGGCAACGCTCCCCGGTGTGTGTCCGCGCAACTTGATGGTTTCGAGGTCGAAGCCCTCGAAAGTGGCAATATCCCCATGCTCCAGCCGAACATCCGCAGGCACCGCTATGTCGGTGACGTCTTCCGTGCCGGCCGCAGTGCGCGCTCCCGTCTGCCCGACGACGTCAGCCAGCGCCCGAACATGGTCCCAGTGCGAATGGGTGGTGACGATCAGCGCCAGTTTCGGCTCAGCCGTGGTGTCTGCGGCGCCCTCGGCAAGGAGCGCCATGATGGCGGGAGCGTCATCGGCGGCGTCAATCAGCACCTGTGCGCCCGTGGCCTTCGAGGTGAGCAGGTAGACGTTGTTGTCCATCTCGCTGACCGAGATCGAGCGGATGGTCAGATTCTGAAGAGTAAGCATGAACCCAGTCTAGGCACGCCGGTAAATGGGCAAGACTTTCGGGGCACAGGGGTGCATGGAACAATATGGGCATCAGCGGTCCGCCCGGGAAATGGCCGGACAACAGTGACGAGTGACAGAGACCGGAAAGGCCATAGTGAATCCAGGCGCAACAGGCAGCTCCGATGTCACCAGTTGGCTCCGCATTGACCAGGCAAGCTCTGTGCCACCCTACGAACAACTCCGCGTGCAGATCCTCGACGCCGCGAACAACGGATCCCTTCCCGTCGGGACCCGCCTGCCACCCGTGCGCACCCTCGCCGGCCACCTCGGAGTAGCAGTCAACACCGTTGCCAGGGCGTATCGGGAACTGGAGCAGGCCAACATTGTGGTCACCCGGTCGCGGGCAGGAACCGTTGTCGCGGCGGCAGGAGATGAAGCACGGCAACGGGCGGCCGCAGCCGCCGACAAATACGCGGATGTGATCAAGGCCAACGGCCTCACCGAGGACGAGGCCGTTGCCTATTTGCGGGCCGCTCTGCGCCGTCGGTGAACATCGGGGGCCAACGCGCCGACGACACGCTGAAAACCAGCCGATCGAATATGTATTCGAACACGGTTTCAATTAGAGTGAAAGGGTGTCTATTGCAACTTCGCTCGAATCTGAGTTTTCCGATCCCAAAATGTCGCAGGATCTTTCGCGTCTGATCGTCAAGGGAGCACGCGAGCACAACCTGCGCAACGTTGACCTCGACCTGCCGCGTGACGCGATGATCGTCTTCACCGGTCTCTCAGGGTCGGGGAAGTCATCCCTCGCGTTCGACACGATCTTCGCGGAAGGTCAGCGTCGCTACGTCGAGTCCCTGTCGGCCTACGCCAGGCAGTTCCTGGGTCAGGTGGACAAGCCTGACGTGGACTTTATTGAGGGTCTGTCGCCAGCGGTGTCCATCGACCAGAAGTCGACCAACAAGAACCCCCGGTCAACAGTTGGCACCATCACCGAGATTTACGACTACATGCGCCTCCTCTGGGCCCGCGTGGGACGCCCCCACTGCCCCACCTGTGGCGAACCGGTCGCCAAGCAGACCCCGCAGCAGATCGTCGACCAGTTGCTTGAACTCGAAGAGGGCACCCGATTCCAGATCCTCGCCCCCGTGGTGCGAGGCCGCAAGGGAGAGTTCGTCGACCTGTTCCAGGAGTTGACGGCCAAAGGCTACGCCCGCGCCCGTGTCGACGGCGACGTCGTCCAGCTGTCCGATCCACCCAAGCTCGGCAAACAGTACAAACACACCATCGAAGTGATTGTCGACCGGCTGGTGGTCAAGGACGGCATCAGTCAACGGCTCACCGACTCGGTGGAGACGGCGCTCAAGCTGGCCGACGGCCGGGTCCTCGCCGATTTCGTTGATCTGCCCGAAATAGACAGCAAACGCGTCAGGGCGTTCTCCGAGCACCTGGCCTGCCCCAATGAGCACCCCCTGGCCATCGATGAGATCGAGCCACGCTCGTTCTCCTTCAACAACCCCTTCGGCGCGTGCCCCGTCTGCACCGGGATCGGCACCAAGCTTGAGGTTGACGAAGAGCTGGTCGTCCCCAACCCGGACCTGAGTCTGGCGGAAGGCGCCATCGCCCCCTGGTCGCTGGGCACCGCAACCCTCGAGTACTGGACCCGGCTGCTTGAAGGTCTCTCGAAAGAGCTGAACTTCAAGATGGACGTACCCTGGCACAAGTTGCCGGACCGCGCCCGGGAAGCAGCCCTGTACGGCAAGGATCACAAGGTGGTGGTGCAGTACAAGAACAGGTTCGGCCGGGAGCGCAAGTACAGCACCGGCTTCGAAGGCGCTGTGCAGTACATCCACCGCAAGCATCTCGAAACCGAGTCCGACCACGCACGCGACCGCTACGAGGAGTACATGCGGCAGATCCCGTGCCCCGCGTGTGGCGGAGCACGGCTGAACCCGGCCTCACTCTCGGTCCTAATCAATGGCAAATCCATTGCGTCGGTCGCAGCCATGCCAATGCGCGACTGCAGCGACTTCCTCAACAACCTGGTGCTCACCGGCCGTGAAGCCCAGATTGCCAGCCAGGTCCTCAAGGAAATCCAGGCCCGGCTGCAGTTCCTGCTCGACGTCGGACTCGAGTACCTGAACCTCGAACGCGCCTCCGGGACCCTGTCCGGCGGAGAGGCACAGCGCATCCGGCTGGCAACCCAGATCGGTTCAGGACTTGTGGGCGTACTCTACGTTCTCGATGAACCGTCAATCGGGCTGCATCAGCGCGACAACCGGCGGCTGATCGAGACGCTCGCCCGCCTCCGTAACCTCGGCAATACCCTGATCGTCGTCGAGCATGACGAGGACACCATCCAGGAAGCCGACTGGATTGTTGACATCGGCCCCGGTGCCGGCGAGCACGGCGGCGAGGTGGTCCACTCCGGTCTGCTTGAAGACCTCCTCACCAATGAGCGTTCCATCACCGGTGACTACCTCTCCGGTCGGCGGAAGATCGAGATCCCGAAGAAGCGCCGCAAGATCGACAAGTCCCGGCAGCTCAAGGTGGTTGGTGCACGCGAACATAACCTGACGTCCTTCGACATTGCCTTCCCGCTGGGCGTCCTCACCGCGGTCACGGGTGTCAGCGGGTCAGGGAAGTCCACCCTGGTCAACGAGATCCTCTACAAGGTGCTGGCCAACAAGCTCAACGGCGCCAAGCAGGTTGCCGGCCGGCACAAGCGGATCGATGGCCTCGAGCACCTCGACAAAGTGGTCCACGTCGACCAGAGCCCGATCGGCCGGACACCCCGCTCCAACCCTGCCACCTACACCGGTGTCTTCGACAACATCCGGAAGCTGTTTGCCGAGACCACCGAGGCGAAGGTCCGGGGCTACCTCCCCGGCCGGTTCTCATTCAACGTGAAGGGCGGCCGCTGCGAAGCCTGCTCCGGCGACGGCACCCTGAAGATTGAAATGAACTTCCTCCCGGACGTATACGTGCCGTGCGAGGTATGTCACGGTCAGCGCTACAACCGGGAAACGCTCGAAGTCCACTACAAGGGCAAGACCATCGCCGATGTGCTGAACATGCCGATCGAAGAGGGCGCCGAATTCTTCGCTGCGTTCAGCCCGATCGCGCGTCACCTCAACACGCTCGTCGAAGTGGGTCTTGGCTATGTGCGGCTCGGACAGCCGGCCACCACCTTGTCCGGCGGTGAAGCACAGCGCGTGAAGCTGGCCAGCGAACTGCAGAAGCGGTCCAATGGTCGCAGTATCTACGTTTTGGACGAGCCGACCACAGGTCTGCACTTTGAAGACATCCGGAAGCTGCTGCTCGTCCTGCAGGGGCTGGTGGACAAGGGCAACACGGTAATCACCATCGAACACAACCTGGATGTGATCAAGAGCGCCGATTGGGTCATCGACCTCGGGCCCGACGGCGGTTCGGGCGGCGGACAGATCATCGCCACCGGAACGCCGGAGCAGGTGGCCAAGTCGACCACCAGCTACACGGGCACGTTCCTCGCCGAGACACTCGGACGATAGACAGCATCCAACATATTCCGTGGGAGGAATGCAGTTTTCTGCTGGGCACCGGCTGTGGGAAACTTGGCCGGTGATGAACTACCGCCTGCTCGTGCTCTTTGACCTGGATGGAACTCTCGTCGACCCCGCAGGCGCCATCACCGGAGGGATCATCGGGTCCCTGGAAGCCCACGGACTGCCTCGGCCGTCCGAAGACATGCTGCGGAAGATGGTTGGTCCGCCGCTCGTGACGTCCCTGCGGGAGATCGCCGGGGTAAGCGAGGGCCAACTGGCATCGGTGATCGCGCACTACCGGGAGGGCTATCGTACCCGGGGGATGGCCGCCAGCCGGCCCTACCCCGGCGTGGTCGGTGTGGTGGAGACGCTGCGCGCGGCGGGCCATCTGGTCGCCGTGGCGACCCAGAAGCCGCAGGGCCTCGCCCAGGAGCTCCTTGGCGTCCAACAGTTGGCCGGCCTGTTCCACTCCGTGCATGGGTCTCCCGATGAGGAACAGTCACCCGGTCCCGACGGCAAGACTCCAATCATCGCCGCAGCCCTGGCCCGGCATGAGGGCAGGTACGACGACGCCATCATGATCGGCGACCGGTCCCACGACATCTCCGGAGCGGTGGCCAATGGGTTGGACTGTATTCCGGTGACCTGGGGGTTCGGGTCAGTCGAGGAGTTCAGCGTGGTGGGCGCCACCACGCCAGCCACCACCGCCGACGCGCTGCTGGAACTGATCCTGAAAAGGGTGCCGCAGGGGGTGGGGCATGGGAATCTATGACCTCACCCGGAGCAGCACCCGCGGACTGATCGCCGGGCTCTGCCGGCCAACCGTCGAGGGGCTGGACCAGGTGCCTGCCGCTGGGCCACTGATCGTCGCGGCCAACCACCTGTCCTTCCTGGACAGCGTGCTGATCCAGGCACTCATGCCCCGCCCGGTCGCCTTCTTCGCCAAGGCCGAATACTTCACTGGCCGCGGGATCAAAGGCAAAGCCATGCGGTCCTTCTTCGAAGGAGTCGGCTCCATCCCGGTAGAGCGCGGGCAGCAAGCCGCAAGTGTCCAGGCGCTGAAAACCCTCCACGAACTACTGGAAGGCGGCAACGGGATCGGCATCTACCCGGAGGGAACCCGGTCCCGGGACGGGCTGCTTTACCGTGGGCGCACCGGTGTCGGCTGGCTTGCGCTCACCACCGGCGCGCCGGTGCTACCCCTCGGGTTGATCGGCACCGAGAATCTGCAGCCAGCAGGCCAGAAACGCATCAAACCCCAACACTTCACCATGAAGATCGGCACGCCCCTGTACTTCGAGAAAACCGGACCTGGACACTCACTGCCCGCACGCCGACAGGTCACCGACACCATCATGGACTCGATCGCGGCGCTCAGCGGTCAGCAGCGCTCCACCAGCTACAACCAGAGTCCGGTGCTTGAATAATGGCCGATCCCCGCAGCTACCGGCCCCAAACCGGTGAAATCCCGGTCGACCCGGGTGTCTACCGGTTCAGGGACGAACATTCCCGGGTGGTCTATGTTGGCAAAGCCAAAAACCTCCGCTCCAGGCTGAACTCCTACTTCGCCAACCCGCAGGGCCTGCTGCCCCGGACCCGGGCGATGGTGTTCACTGCCGCGAGTGTGGAATGGACCGTCGTCGGCAGCGAGCTCGAAGCGCTCCAGCTTGAGTACACCTGGATCAAAGAGTTCAACCCCCGGTTCAACGTCATGTTCCGCGACGACAAGTCCTATCCCTACCTCGCCGTCACGATGGGGGAGAAGTATCCCCGGGTCCAGGTGATGCGTGGCGACCGCAGGAAGGACACCAGATATTTCGGACCCTTCTACCCGGCCAAGGCAATCCGGGAAACCGTTGACACCCTCCTGCGCGTCTTTCCGGTCCGTACCTGCAGCAGCGGCGTGTTCAAGCGTGCCGAACGCACCGGCCGTCCCTGTCTTCTCGGGTACATTGACAAGTGCTCGGCCCCCTGCGTCGGCCGGATCAGTCCCGAGGAGCACCGCGACCTCGCGGCACAGTTCTGTGACTTCATGGGCGGCCAGGCCACCCGGTTCATCGTGGACCTGGAAAAGCGGATGGCCGCCGCCGTCGCCGAGCTCGATTACGAATCCGCAGCACGGACCCGGGACGACATTGCCGCCCTGAAACGGGTGTTCGAGCGCAACACCGTGGTCCTGTCCGAGGACACCGACGCCGACATTTTCGCTCTGAAGGAAGACGAGCTGGAGGCCGCCGTCCAGGTGTTCCACGTCCGCGGTGGCCGGATCCGCGGCCAGCGCGGCTGGATGGTGGAGAAGGTCGAGGACATGGGCACCGCCGATCTGGTGGAGCACCTGCTGCAGCAGGTCTACGGCGACGGCAGCAGCAGCAACAACCAGATCCCCCGCGAAGTGCTCGTCCCCGAGCTGCCCAGCAACGCCGACGAGATGTCCGTCTGGCTCGCCGGCCTCCGCGGCGCCCGGGTGGACCTGCGGGTTCCCCGCCGCGGCGACAAGGCAACCCTGCTCGGCACCGTCGAACAAAATGCTGCCGACGCCCTCCGACTCCACAAGAGCCGGCGGGCAGGTGACCTCACCACCCGCTCCGCGGCCCTTCAGGAACTACAGGAGGCCCTCGACCTGCCGCAACCCCTGATGCGGATCGAATGTTTCGACATATCCCACGTCCAGGGCACCAACGTGGTCGCGTCGATGGTCGTCGTCGAGGACGGGCTGCCCCGCAAGGCCGACTACCGCAGGTTCTCCATCACCGGCGACGCCGCCCGCGACGACACTGCCTCGATGTACGACGTGATCCAGCGCCGCTTCCGCAACTACCTCGCCGAGAAGACCGGTCCGGTGCCGCAGGGCATGAACTCCGAGGACGACGGCAGCGGCAACAACAGCAACAACAACGACGGCGTCAACGCTGGCGACAACGCCGGCAACAACAGTGGCAGCGCCACCGTGCCACGCGCCGACACCACCACTGCCACGACGAGGCAGAAATTCGCCTACCCACCGAACCTGGTGGTGGTCGACGGTGGCCAGCCGCAGGTCCACGCGGCCGCCCGTGCGTTGAAAGACTTGGGCATCGACGACGTCTTCGTGATCGGGTTGGCTAAACGCCTTGAAGAGGTCTGGCTGCCCGACAGCGACTTCCCGGTGATCCTGCCGCGCGCCTCGGAGGGCCTGTTCCTGCTGCAGCGCATCCGGGACGAGGCGCACCGATTCGCTATCGCCTTCCACCGGCAAAAGCGGGGCAAATCGATGACCGCCTCAGCACTCGACTCGGTTCCCGGCCTTGGTCCGTCGAAGAAAAAATCGCTGCTGGCGCACTTCGGGTCGGTCAAAAAAATTCGTGCCGCCTCCCTTGCAGAGCTGCAGGAGGTGCCGGGAGTGGGGCCGTCCCTTGCCGAAACATTGCAGCGTACTCTTGCGCTGGCCGCCACCGACGGCTCGACGGCGGCAGTCGCACCAGCGGTAAATATGGCCACCGGCGAAATCCTCGATTCTTAGCTAGGGTAGAGGGTGGGGAAGACCTGTTTGAGCCATGATTAACAGCCAGGATGGAAACACGCAATGACTGAGGGCGCCGACAGCCTTACTCCGATCAAGCCTGACGAATCGGAGCTGCTGGTGGTGACCGGAATGTCCGGCGCTGGCAGGAGCACCGCCGCCAACGCGCTGGAGGATCACGGTTGGTATGTGGTGGAAAATCTTCCCCCACAGATGCTGAGCACCCTGACCGACCTGGTCGCGCGGATGCCGCAATCCATTCCCAAGCTCGCCGTCGTCGTCGACGTCCGCAGCCAGGAGCTGTTCCATGACATTCGCGGCTCCCTCGAGGCGCTGCGCATCTCGGGAGTCAACTACCGGGTCCTCTTTCTTGACGCTGCCGATGACACACTGGTCCGCCGGTTCGAGCAGGGGCGCCGGCCCCACCCTCTCCAGGACGAGGGGCGGATCCTCGACGGGATTGCCGCCGAACGTGAGGTGCTCAAGCAGCTCCGGGAGGCATCCGACCTGGTGGTTGACACGTCGGAACTGAACGTGCATGCCCTCGCCACCACGATCACCGAACTTTTCTCCGAGTCCGGCCCAATCGTCCTGCGGATCAATGTGATGAGTTTCGGCTTCAAATACGGGCTGCCCGTCGACGCGAACTACGTGGCCGATGTGAGGTTCATTCCGAACCCGCACTGGGTGCCGGCGCTCAGGCCCCAGACCGGGCTCGACCAGCCTGTGAGCGATTATGTACTGGGTGCCACCGGTGCAGCGGACTTCGTGGACCGGTTTGTCCACGCCCTCGAACCCGTGCTTGAGGGCTACCGGCGCGAGAATAAGCACTACGCCACCATCGCCATCGGCTGCACCGGTGGAAAACACCGGTCGGTGGCCGTGACCGAAGAGATCGCGAAGCGGCTGGCGCAACAGCCCCGGCTGCAGGTCACAGCCCACCACCGCGATCTGGGTAGGGAATAGTGGCGCTGCTCACCGGGTCGCTTCCCATGCTGCCGGCAGCGGCCGCCAACCGACGCGGGTCGGGTCCGCAGGACAACGCGCCCTCGGTGGTTGCCCTCGGCGGCGGCCATGGACTGTCGTCGTCGCTCTCGGCGCTCCGCCTGCTCACCTCGGAACTCACCGCGGTGGTCACAGTGGCCGACGACGGCGGCTCCTCCGGCAAGCTGCGCGAGGAACTGGGGGTGCTGCCGCCCGGTGATCTCCGGATGGCACTGGCCGCCCTCTGCGATGACACCGACTGGGGCCGAACCTGGCGGGACGTCATGCAGCACCGGTTCACCTCCAAGCACGGCGCCGATGGATCCCTCGACAACCATGCCCTGGGCAACCTGTTGATCGTCACCCTGTGGGAACTCCTCGGGGACCCAGTGGCGGGCCTGCAATGGGCTGGTGCACTCCTCGGGGCCCGGGGGCGGGTCTTGCCGATGGCGAGCGTGCCGCTGACCATCGAAGGCGATGTGCTCTCGGAGGTGGACGGTTCACTGCGGTTGCGCACCGTCAGCGGCCAGTCCCAGCTGGCAGTGGCGGGCAGCGCCGGAAACGTCAACAATGTCCGGTTGCTCCCTGCCGGTGCGCCAGCCTGCGTTGACGCGCTCACCGCGGTCGAACTGGCCGACTGGGTAATTCTCGGGCCCGGCTCCTGGTACACCTCCGTCCTCCCACACCTGCTCCTGCCCGAACTCCGGGAAGCCCTGTGCAGCACCACCGCCAAGCGGTGCCTGACCATGAATCTCAGCAATGAGACGAAGGAAACCGTCGGCATGTCAGCGGTGGACCACCTTGAGGTCATCAGGCGGTACGCCCCCGAGTTCACGGTCGACGTTGTCATCGCCGACCCGACGGTCATTGGCAACCGCGACGAGTTCGTGGCCGCCGTCGCAGAGATGGGAGGCCGCGCAGTGTTGGGTAAGGTAGGTTCTTCAACGGGCAAACCTGTTCATGATCCCCTGCGTCTCGCGACTGCGTTTCATGACATGTTTGGTGAAAACTAATCGATCTGAGGTTGTATTTGTGGCGCTGACTGCGGACGTAAAAGAGGAGCTGTCGCACCTCTCTGTCAAGAAGTCATCGGTTCGCAAAGCCGAGGTGTCGGCTCTGCTGCGTTTTGCTGGCGGCCTGCACATCATCTCTGGCCGAATTGTCATCGAAGCCGAGGTTGACCTCGCTTCCACGGCCCGGCGGCTGCGCACCACCATCGCCGAGGTGTACGGGCACAACAGCGAAATCATCGTGGTCTCCGGCGGCGGCCTGCGTCGCGGCAACCGCTATGTGGTGCGGGTGGTGCGCGACGGCGAATCCCTCGCCCGGCAAACCGGGCTGCTCGACAACCGGGGCCGACCCGTGCGTGGTTTGCCCTCGGCTGTCGTAAACGGATCAACTGCCGACGCCGAAGCGGTCTGGCGGGGCGCGTTCCTGGCACACGGCTCGCTCACCGAACCGGGCCGCTCCTCGTCCCTGGAGGTCACCTGCCCGGGCCCCGAATCCGCGCTGGCCCTGGTGGGTGCCGCACGCCGCCTGGGTATCGCAGCCAAGGCACGCGAGGTCAGGGGAGTGGACCGGGTGGTGATCCGGGACGGAGACACCATCGCCGCTCTGCTGACCCGCATGGGTGCCCATGACGCGCTGATGGTCTGGGAGGAACGCCGGATGCGCAAGGAAGTCCGGGCCACCGCCAACCGCCTGGCGAACTTCGACGACGCCAACCTGCGGCGGTCGGCGCAGGCCGCCGTTGCCGCCGGCGCACGCGTTGAACGCGCCCTGGAGATCCTCGGCGAGGGTGTCCCCGATCACCTCAAGTATGCGGGCGAGCTGAGAGTCGCCCACAAGCAGGCGAGCCTTGACGAGCTGGGCGGCCTGGCCAACCCGCCCATGACCAAGGACGCCATCGCAGGCCGGATCCGGCGGTTGCTTGCGATGGCCGACAAGCGTGCCATCGAAATTGGAATACCGGGAACCGAAGCCAATGTGACAGCCGACATGCTGGACGAGTGAATCTCTGCATAGGATGGAAGCGGCACAGGAATTCCGCTGACAACGGCGGGGTTCCATGCCTTAGTGAACCAACTACGGTGTCTGACCGGCTGGAGTGCCAAATCACCCGCTGTGTCGGACCGACCTGGAGGAATTCGTGAGCGAGTACGTACTGCCCGAACTGAACTACGATTACGCTGCCCTGGAACCGCACATCTCCGCGCGCATCATGGAGCTCCACCACAGCAAGCACCACGCCGCCTACGTCAAGGGCGCCAACGACGCGATGGCCCAGCTGGCTGAGGCCCGCGAAAAGGGCGACTTCGGAAACATTTCGAAGCTCTCCAAGGACCTCGCCTTCCACACCGGCGGCCACATCAACCACTCAGTCTTCTGGAACAACCTCTCCCCTGACGGCGGTGACTCGCCGGAAGGTGAGCTCGCAGCCGCCATCGATGACGCCTTCGGTTCGTTTGACAAGTTCCGCGCCCAGTTCAGCGCCGCTGCCCTTGCCCTTCAGGGCTCCGGGTGGGCCTTCCTCGCCTACGAGCCGATCGGTGGCAACCTGGTCATCGAGCAGCTCTACGATCAGCAGGGCAACGTAGCGGTGGGCACCACGCCGCTGCTGATGCTGGACATGTGGGAGCACGCCTTCTACCTGGACTACGTCAACGTCAAGGCCGATTACGTCAAGGCCTTCTGGAACATTGTGAACTGGCCGGACGTCGCCAAGCGCTTCGCAGCAGCCCGCGCCTCGGCCACTTCCCTGATCGTGGTCGGCTAGCACCCAGGCACAGCGCCCCCTGGGGCGTAGTCGGGACGCCGCCCAGCGCGGCGGCGTCCCAAACCCCAATCCCCAATACAGTTCAAGGAGATACAACAAGTGACTACTCGTGTAGGAATCAACGGCTTCGGTCGAATCGGGCGCAATTTCTTCCGCGCTGCCCTGGAACAGGGTGCCGACCTGGAAATCGTTGCCGTCAACGACCTGACCAGCCCAGAGGCGCTCGCCCACCTCCTCAAGTACGACTCCGTCACCGGTCGCCTCGCCGCGACGGTCGAGGTCAAGGACGGCAACATTGTGGTGGACGGGAAGTCCATCAAGGTTCTCGCCGAGCGTGACCCCGCCAGCCTGCCGTGGAAGGACCTCGGAGTGGACATCGTCATCGAGTCCACCGGTTTCTTCACCAAGGCATCCGCAGCGCAGAAGCACATCGACGCCGGCGCCAAGAAGGTCATCATCTCGGCTCCCGCCACCGACGAAGACTTCACCGTTGTCCTGGGCGTCAACGACGACCAGTACGACGCCGAGAACCACCACATCATTTCCAACGCCTCCTGCACCACGAACTGCCTCGGCCCACTGGCCAAGGTGCTGAACGACAGCTTCGGTATCGAGCGCGGCCTGATGACCACCATCCACGCCTACACCGCGGACCAGAACCTGCAGGACGGTCCTCACAACGACCTGCGCCGTGCCCGCGCCGCAGCGATCAACATGGTCCCCACCTCGACCGGCGCCGCGAAGGCCATTGGCCTGGTGCTGCCCGAGTTGAAGGGGAAGCTCGACGGCTACGCCATCCGCGTTCCGGTCCCCACCGGCTCGGCCACCGACCTCACTGTTACGGTGTCGCGTGAGGTCACCGTTGAGGAAGTCAACGCCGCCTTCAAGGCAGCCGCCTCGGAGGGCAAGATGAAGGGCTACCTCACCTACACCGATGCACCGATCGTGTCCTCGGACATTGTGGGCGACCCGTCATCCTCGATCTTCGACTCAGGCTTGACGAAGGTCATCGGCAACCAGGTGAAGGTCGTGGGCTGGTACGACAACGAGTGGGGCTACTCAAGCCGCCTCGTTGACCTGACCAGCATCGTCGCCTCCAAGCTCTCCTAGCACCGAAGGACCGAAGTGGCCTCCTCTCTTGATGACCTCCTGCGTACCGGCGTCCGTGGACGCACAATCCTGGTCAGGTCGGACCTGAACGTCCCGCTTGACACCTCGGGGGCAACCCCACGGGTGACCGATGATGGCAGGCTTCAGGCCTCCCTACCGGTACTGCGGAAGTTGACGGGGGAGGGGGCCGCAGTCATTGTAATGGCTCACCTGGGCCGCCCCAAAGGCGCCCCTGACGAGCGGTATTCGCTGAAACCCGCGGTGGATCGGCTGGCGGAACTGGCTGATTTCACCGTCACCCTGGCCGCCGACACCACGGGGAAGAGCGCCGCGGAACACGCGGCCGCGTTGACCGGTGGAAGCGTTCTGGTGCTGGAGAACGTCCGCTTTGACGCGCGGGAAACCAGCAAGGACGACGCCGAACGGCAGGCGTTCGCAACCGAACTGGCAGCACTGACCGGCGACGACGGTGCCTATGTGAACGACGCGTTCGGTGCCGTGCACCGGAAGCACGCCAGTGTCTACGACATCGCGGCGCTGCTCCCGTCCTACCAGGGCGACCTGGTGAAGACCGAGGTTGACGTCCTGCAGCGCCTCACCGGGGAACCGGTGGCCCCGTTCGTCGTGGTGCTGGGCGGTTCCAAGGTGTCCGACAAGCTCGCAGTGATTGAAAACCTGCTGGGTACCGCGGACCGGATCCTCGTCGGCGGTGGCATGGTGTTTACCTTCCTCGCTGCGCAGGGGTATTCGGTCGGTGCGAGCCTGCTTGAGGACGACCAGATCGACGTCGTCAAGGGATACCTGGACCGTGCCGAGAAGGCCGGTACCGAGTTTGTCCTCCCCACCGACATTGTGGTGGCCGAACGGTTTGCTGCCGACGCCGCGAACGAGACCGTACCCGCCGACGCCATGGAGGAAAGCTCATTTGGTGCTGGTGGGCTGGGGCTCGACATCGGACCGGCTTCCGGTGCGGCTTTCGCCGCGTCAATCGCCACCGCCGGCACAGTGTTCTGGAACGGCCCCATGGGGGTCTTTGAGTTCGACGCGTTTTCTGCCGGTACGAAGGCCGTCGCGCAAGCACTCACCGAAGCCACCACCCGCGGTGCGCTGACGGTTGTCGGGGGCGGCGACTCCGCTGCGGCAGTCCGATCACTCGGCTTCACCGATAACCAGTTTGGCCACATTTCGACCGGCGGAGGTGCCAGCCTTGAGTACCTTGAAGGCAAGGAACTCCCCGGACTGACAGCCCTCGGGCAGTAGGAGAAGCACTCATGACTTCCTCAACCAACGGCAAGTACGACCGCCGCCCCCTGATTGCAGGCAATTGGAAAATGAACCTGGACCACGTCCAGGGCATCACGCTCCTGCAGAAGCTTGCCTGGACCCTCGACGACGCCAGCCATGACTATCAGCGGGCCGAGGTGGCTGTCTTCCCGCCGTTCACCGATCTGCGCGGGGTGCAGACCCTGGTCCGCGGCGACGACCTGCAGACCGTCTACGGTGGCCAGGACCTTTCCCCCCACGATTCCGGTGCCTACACGGGGGACATTTCCGGGCAGTTCCTGGAGAAGCTCGGCTGCACGTACGTCCTCGTGGGACACTCCGAGCGCCGGGCCATCCACCAGGAGAGCGATGAGCTGCTCAACAGCAAGGTGAAGGCGGCCTTCAGGCACAACCTCACCCCAATCCTGTGCGCCGGCGAAGGGCTTGAAGTCCGACAGGCCGGGAATCACGTGGAACACACCCTCAGCCAGCTGCGCGCCGGAATCGATGGGCTCACGGCGGAGCAGGTTGGCCAGCTGGTGGTCGCCTACGAACCAGTCTGGGCCATCGGCACCGGGGAAGTTGCCGGACCTGACGATGCGCAGGAGATGTGCGCCGCGCTGCGAGCCGAACTGGGCTCACTTTACGACGCCGAGACGGCTGGGAAGGTCCGGATGCTCTACGGCGGATCGGTCAAGGCCGCCAACGCCGGGGCCATCCTGAAGGGCAAGGACGTCGACGGCTTGCTGGTCGGTGGTGCCAGTCTGGACGCCGCCGAGTTTGCTAGTATTGTCAGGTTCGAACATCTCCTGGTCACTGACTAAGACCGCTTCGACCCGAGACTGCGCCCGGCGCAGGTCGACTACGCACGTCAGTTACCCCTGAAAGGCCACTGTGGACATTCTCCGAATCATTTTGTTGGTTCTCCTTGCCATCTCAAGCGCCCTGCTTGTCCTGCTCATCCTGCTGCACAAGGGTCGTGGGGGTGGCATGTCCGACATGTTCGGCGGCGGTATGACCACCAGCATGGGATCATCGGGCGTGGCGGAACGCAACCTCAACCGGTTCACCGTGGCGCTGGGACTGACCTGGGGCGTCGTCATCGTGGCGCTCGGCCTGATCCAGCGCTTCGCCGAGTAGCTAGCATTCCACGGCTGACCGGTCCACAGGGCAGCCCAACAGTATTGTGAATTCCCGCGTTAGCCGCCATACCCAGAGTTGAGCTTTGGGCGTAGACTGGCCCCGTTGTCGGAGCCTAGTCCAGGAGCAATCCATGGTTAACGCGGGAAACGCATTTAAAGGCACACGGATCGGAACTGAGTCATACGGGGGGATGGCCGGCTGGCAGGCCGAATCCGGAAGACGCCCTGCAGTGGTGGACCACACCGTGGTCAGCTATTGGTGTGTCGAGAACCACGAAACAAGACCGACCTTCGCGAAGCTGCACGACGACGAGATTCCCGAGGTTTGGGAATGCGGTCGCTGTGGGCGCGCGGCGGGCAGGCTGCCGGGGGTGGAACCGCTGGTGGACGGGGTAGAGCCGTACAAGAGCCACCTCCAATACGCCAAGGAGCGGCGCACCGAAGAGGAAGCAGCGAACGTCCTTGAGCAGGCGTTGCGCAACCTCAGGTCCCGCAGGGTTGGCCTGCGGGGCGGTCTGGCAACCTAAGCGGCACGCTTCTAGTCGACACGGTCCTAGTCGACACTGTCCTCGTCGTCGGGGTCGTTGCTTTCAATGAGCCGATCAGGAAGCTGCGCCGCGGCTTCCTGATCGATCAGCCAGAGTGTCTTACGCCGCCCCCGGGCTCCGGACGCGGGGACCTGTGCGGGGCCCGCGCCAGCCAGTGCAAGTCCGACAGCGCCAGCCTTGTCCTGGCCACCCGCAGCAATCCAGACCTCCTCGGCCGAATTGACCGCCTCAAGGGTTAGCGACATCCTCAGTGCCGGCGGTTTAGGTGCGTCAGCGACACCCACAACGGTCTGCTCCTTGGTGCGGATTCCGGGCATTTCAGGGAACAGCGACGCGATGTGAGCGTCCGGGCCCACGCCGAGGAGCAGCACATCGAACCGGGGGAGCCGGCCATCCTGACCGTCGGCGTCGCCCGCCTGGTCCTGTTCAGCCGCTGCGGCGTCGAGTAGCCGAGTCGCATAGTCGGCTGCAGCCGCATCCTGATCGGGGAAATCATCGCTGGAGCCGAACTCATGAATCTGGGATTCGGCGAGGCCCAACTTGCCCAGCAGCGCCTGCCGCGCCTGTACCGCGTTGCGGTCCGGGTCCGAGGCACTGAGGAACCGTTCGTCTCCCCACCAGAAATCGACCCTGCTCCAATCCACCGCCGAGCACGCCGGTGACGCAGCGACCGCGGCAAGTGTCGCAGTACCGAGGGACCCACCGGTCAGCACGACGGTGGCGGAGCCGCGTTCGTTTTGGACGTCAACCAGTCTGGTGATCAGACGGGCGGCAACGGTGGCCGCGAGCAGGGTTGAATCGGGGTGGATACTTACTTTGGGGTCAGCGTTCACTGGGACGCACACTCCTTAGGTTGGTCCGTGCGAGCCCCTCCGTGATGACCTCGCCGAATACCTCATCCGGGTCGAGTCGGCGGAGCTCTTCTGCGAGACAGTCTTGCAGGCTGCGCCGCGGCAACGAAATCCGCTGCACGGGCTGGCCAGGTTGGTACAGTTCAGCAATTGCGGCGTGGGGCCGGTTCAGTTCGACGTCCCCGGCGGGCCGGGAGAGCCTTACCCGGCGGAGTCCGGTCCCGGCGGGCCCCGCAGCGATGGTCACGGGGGAGTCGAGCGCCAGGGTGAGCCATGCCGCGAGGAGCACCGTGCTCGGCGAATCCTCCGCCCCCTCCACCGTGACCGCGGTGATGGGGGAGGCATCCAGCTGGTCGAGGACTGCCGCGAGCTGGATTCGCCAGTTGGTGAGCCGGGTCCAGGCCAGATCGGTGTCACCCGCCGTATAGGTTTCACGGATGGTTGACAGTGCGCCCACCGGATCTGGCTCATTGGCCGAATCCGTAATCCGGCGATGGGCGATGCTCCCGATCGAGGTGCGGGCCGCGTCGGCCGGAGCACCATGCGGCCACCAGGCCACGATGGGGGCGTCGGGCAGGAGCAGCGCTGAGACGAGGGACTCGTTCTCCTCGGCGAGTTGCCCATACCCCTTGAGGACGATCACCTCGGAGGCACCCGCGTCCCCGCCCACCCGGATCTGGGCGTCGAGTCGGGTAGCTTCGGCAGCGGATCCGAGGGCGAGCACGATGATCCGGCAAGGGTGTTCCCGGCTGGCCAGGTTCGCGGCGAGGATCGCATCCTCCTCGTTACCGGAGCTGGTCACCACCACCAGGGTGAGGACCCGGCCCAGGGCAACGACCCCGCCCTTGTCCCGCAGGGTCATGATCTCCTTGGACACTTTCGACGTGGTGGTGTCCGGCAGTTCAACGATCATGGCCTACGCCACGTCCTTCCATCACGCGCGAGGAGCTCGTCAGCCGACGCTGGGCCCCAACTTCCCGGGACATACTTTTCCGGTTGGTCCCCAAGGGCCGCCCAGTACTCCTCGAACGGGTCGAGGATCTTCCAGGACAGTTCGACTTCTTCGTGCCGCGGGAACAGTGGTGGCTCACCCAGCAGAACATCGAGGATGAGCCGCTCGTAGGCTTCAGGACTGGATTCGGTGAAGGAGTGGCCATAGCCAAAGTCCATCGTGACGTCCCTGACCTCCATTTGGGTGCCCGGCACCTTGGAGCCAAACCTGATCGTGGCCCCCTCATCCGGTTGCACCCTGATCACCACGGCGTTCTGGCCAAAGTCATCCTCCGCGTGGTCCCTGAACAGCAGGTTCGGTGCGCGCTTGAAGACGACGGCGATCTCGGTCACCCGGCGTCCCAGGCGCTTACCGGCGCGGAGGTAGAACGGTACGCCGCTCCACCTCCGGGTGTGAATGTCCAGCCGGATGGCCGCAAAACTTTCGGAAGTGGAGTGCTTCGGAATGCCCTCCTCCTCCAGGAAACCCTTGACCTGCTCCCCGCCCTGCCAGCCGGCGTCGTACTGACCGCGCGCCGAGGACCCAGACAGGTCGTCCGGCAACTTGACGGCTGCGAGGACCTTTTCCTTTTCGGCCCGCAGGTCATTGGCGTTGAAGGAAATCGGTTCTTCCATCGCGGTGAGCGCCAACAGCTGCAGCAGGTGGTTCTGGATGACGTCGCGGGCCGCCCCGACGCCGTCGTAATACCCGGCCCGGCTGCCGATGCCAATATCCTCGGCCATGGTGATCTGCACGTGGTCAACATATTTGGCGTTCCACAACGGTTCGAAGAGCTGGTTGGCGAACCGGAGAGCAAGGATGTTCTGGACCGTCTCCTTGCCAAGGTAATGGTCAATCCTGAACACGGCGTCCGGTGGGAACACCTGCTCAACAACCCTATTCAGCTCACGGGCCGACTGCAGGTTGTGGCCGAACGGCTTCTCGATCACCACCCGCCGCCACTGTCCCTCGCCGGGCTGCGCCAGGCCGTGCTCGGAGAGCTTCTGGCACACCAGCTCGAAGTCCTTCGGGGGGATGGACAGGTAGAACGCATGGTTGCCTCGGGTGCCGCGACTGGAGTCCAGTTCGGCCAGCGTCACTTCGAGGCGGCCGAAGGCGTCGTCGTCGTCGAAATTGCCCTGCACAAACCTGATGCCGGCCGAGAGCTGTTCCCAGACCGTCTCATCGAACGGGGTGCGCGAATACTGGGTGACGGCTTCCCGCACCTCCTCAATGAACCGCTCATCGTCCCACTCCCTGCGGCCGAACCCGATGAGGGCGAAACTGGGGGGCAGCAAGCCACGGTTGGCAAGATCGTAGATCGCCGGCATGAGCTTTTTACGGGCGAGGTCGCCGGTAACGCCGAAAAGCACCAGGGCGGATGGTCCGGCGATGCGGTTCAACCGCCGGTCGCGGGGATCCCGCAGCGGGTTAGCCGGCCGGGCCTCTGCAGAATCGTGCACTATGCGGTACCGCTTTCAGTGGTTGCCCGCTGGCCGGCAGCCCCGCCCGAAAGGTGGGTAATCACCTGGCTGAGCTGTTCAAGGCCCGCGGCGCGGTCAGCGAGATGGAGACGAAGGACGGGACGTCCCTTGCCGGCGAGAACCTGGGCGTCGCCCGCTGCCTGGGCGGTGATCAGTTCCCCGAAGGTGAACGGACGGTCCGGGATGGCCAGATCCTCGGCTGCTGCACCGGTAATGGACAGGAAAACGCCCTGTGCCGGGCCGCCCTTGTGGAACTGACCGGTGGAATGCAGGAAACGCGGGCCCCAGCCGAACGTGACCGGTCGGGAGGTGAGCGAGGCCAG
The DNA here is from genome assembly GCF_054510775.1 of Arthrobacter sp. TMT4-20. Taxonomy (NCBI): domain Bacteria; kingdom Bacillati; phylum Actinomycetota; class Actinomycetes; order Micrococcales; family Micrococcaceae; genus Arthrobacter; species Arthrobacter sp. TMT4-20. Next base: position 103,512 of record NZ_JBTNDW010000010.1, read on the forward strand.
CGGTGACCTGATGCCCTCCAACGAGGCCTGCTCGGACCGGTCCAGGTAAGCCTGGACCGACAAGTAGCCGTCCGGCGCCAGGCTGGAGAAGAGGCGCTGCAACGCATCACCGAGGGTGCTCGCCTCACCCAGCAGACCACTGTCGGCGCGAATCTCGACTGCGCCGTCGACGAAGTTGGCTAGCGCAGTTTCGGGCTGTTCGTCGAGCAACCCCCGCGCCGCAACCTTCGCCGCCTCAACATCGGGCTGGTCGAAGGGGTTGATGCCCAACAGTCGCCCTGCCACTGCTGTAGCGAACTCCCACACGAGAAGCTGGCTGCCGAGGCTCCCGCTCACGGTCACCTGGTTCCCAACCGGCTCCACGTCGGCGTCGGGCGCGGTCAGACGGACGGTGAGGACGTCGTCGGCGGCGGTAACAATCTCCGGAGCACCCTCCTCGGCGACGACCGGGAGCACCCCGGTGCCGAGCTTGCCGGTGGATTCCGCGATCAGCTGCTCGGCCCAGTCGGCCAGACCGGGAATGCCTGACGCCTCATCGGCGAAGACGATCTTGTCCCGCAACGGGTTGGTGGCGCCCAACACCGCGCCGAGCCGCAACCCAATGTTGGTCGGGTCGTCGTCGCCCAGGAACTCGGCGGTTTCCTCGGCTGCGTCGAGGAGGGCGTCGAGGTCGACGCCGGCTAGGCCCGATGGCACCAGACCGAAAGCGGTGAGCGCCGAATACCTGCCGCCAACATTCGGGTTGGCGTTGAAGACCGCGCGGTAGCCGGCCTCGCGGGCTGAACCGTCCAGCGGTGATCCCGGGTCGGTCACGATAACCACCCGGGTGAGCGGATCAATGCCGGCGGCAGTGAACGCTGCCTCGAAGATCCTCCGCTGCGAGTCAGTTTCGACGGTCGAACCCGACTTGGACGACACCACGACAGCCGTCTCGGCCAACCGGTCCTCCACCGTCCGGCGCACCTGATCCGGGTCGGTTGAGTCGAGCACTGTCAGCTCCACACCGGCGGTCCGGGTGATCACCTCGGGGGCGAGGGAGGATCCGCCCATCCCGCACAGGACGATCCGGCTGACACCCTCGGCGTGCAGGGTGGCCCGCAGTTCCATGATGCCCGGGACGAGGCCGCGGGAAGCCTCGACAAGGTCAACCCAGCCCAGCCTGACGGCCGCTTCCGACTCGGCGTCGTGACCCCACAGGGTGGGGTCCTTCGCCATCAGTCGTGATGCCACCTGATCCTCGACGAGGGTGCCGGTAACACGGTCAATCGCTTCGAGTGCAGCGCCAGCCGCTGCGAGCGTCATGGAACTCATTGTCATTAACCCCTTGCCGTATCCAGTGCGGTCTGAACTGTTTCGAGTAGCTCGTTCCAGCTGGTCACAAACTTCTCTAGGCCTTCGACCTCGAGCTGCTCGACTACCTCAAGATAGGAGATCCCGATGTTTTCGAGGCTGTTCAGCACTGAGTTGGCGTCGTCGTACGTTCCGGTGATCGTATCGCCGGTGATCACCCCGTGGTCCGCCGTCGCCTCAAGCGTTTTTTCGGGCATGGTGTTGACGACGCCGGGTGCCACCAGTTCGGTGACGTACAGGGTGTCAGGTAGTGCCGGGTCCTTGACCCCGGTGGATGCCCACAGGGGACGCTGCCGCCGGGCTCCGGCGGCCGCGAGAACTTCCCACCGCTCCGTCTCGAACAGCTCCTCGTACACCTGGTAGGCGAGCCGGGCGTTCGCCAACCCTGCCTTGCCTTTCAACGCTGCGGCTTCGTCGGTCCCGATGCCGTCCAGACGCTTGTCGATCTCGCTGTCCACGCGGGACACGAAGAAGGATGCGACCGAGTGGATGGTCGAGAGGTCGAACCCGTTTTCCTTCGCCTGCTCGATGCCGAGCATGAAGGCGTTGATCACAGCCCGGTAGCGCTCCAGGGAGAAGATCAGGGTGACGTTGACGCTGATCCCGGCGGCGAGGGTGCACGCAATTGCTTCGAGCCCCTCGACGGTGGCGGGGATCTTGATCAGGACATTTGATCGCTGCACCTTGGCGTGGAGGCGCTTAGCCTCGGCGATGGTGCCCTCGGTATCCCGGGACAACCGGGGGTCAACCTCGATGGACACGCGACCGTCGACGCCGCCGGTGCTCTTGGCTGCCGCGCCGAAAATGTCGCAGGCCTGGGCGACGTCGTGGGTGGTGATATCGAAGACAGCGTCATTGACGGGGATGTTGGCTGCAGCCAGGGCCTCAACCTGGGTCGCGTAGGACTCGCCCTGCTGCAGTGCCGCGGCGAAGATGCTGGGGTTGGTGGTGACGCCAACCACGTTGCGTTCCTCGATCAGGTGCTTGAAGGCGCCCGAGTTGATGCGCTCCCGTGAAAGGTCATCGAGCCAGATCGATACGCCGGCCGCGGAAAGGTCTGATGTGGGTGTTGAAGTCATGGTGGATCTCCTTGAATTGTCGGCTGTTACTGCTGGTCGCCGGTTTCGGATGATGCGGGGCCGGACCACGCCGGCGTGCCGTTGGGTGCCCGGTGGTCGCCTGCAACAGCGATGGAGTCGCGGGCTGCCTGGACGACGGCGTCGGCGGTGATGCCGAATTCGTTGAACAGCCGCTTGTAATCAGCGGATGCACCGAAGTGTTCCAGGGACACTGACCTGCCGGCGTCGCCAATGAGTTCGCGCCAGCCGAGGGCCACCCCGGCCTCCACGGAAACCCGCGCCTTGACGGTGCCGGGAAGCACCGATTCACGGTAGGCCTCGTCCTGGCGGTTGAACCATTCAAGGCTCGGCATCGAAACGACGCGGGCAGCGATGCCCTCCGCCTGCAGTGTTTCGCGTGCCTCAACAGCCAGCTGAACCTCCGAGCCGGTGCCGATCAGGATGACATCGGGGGTGCCGCCGGTCGCTTCGGCGAGGATGTAGGCACCCTTGGCTGCGCCTTCGGCTGAGCCGAAGGTGTCGCCGTCAGCTGCGCCGGTGCCGCGTGCATAGGTGGGAATGTTCTGCCGGGTCAGGACGATCCCCGCCGGGTTCTCGGTGTTCTCGAGGATGGTGCGCCAGGCGACGGCCACCTCGTTGGCATCACCCGGGCGGACGACGTCGAGCCCTGGAATTGCGCGCAGGGCGGCCAATTGCTCTACCGGCTGGTGGGTGGGACCGTCTTCGCCCAGACCGATGGAGTCGTGGGTCCAGACATAGATGGACGGGACCCCCATGAGTGCGCCCAACCGGACGGCCGGACGCTGGTAGTCGCTGAAGATCAGGAAGGTGCCGGAGAACGCCCGGGTGCTGCTGTGCATCACGATGCCGTTGACGATCGCGGCTGCCGCATGCTCGCGGATCCCGAAGTGCAGCACCCGGCCGTACGGGTTGCCCTGCCAGGTGTCGGTCTGCTTCCCCTCGGGGATGAACGACGGCGACCCCTCGATCGTCGTATTGTTCGATTCTGCGAGGTCGGCCGAGCCACCCCACAGTTCCGGGAGCACTGGGCCAATGGCTGAGAGCACTTTGCCGGATGCGGCCCGCGTGGACATGTCCTTGCCCGCCTCAAATTCGGGCAGGGCGTCATCCCAGTTGGCCGGGAGGGTCCGGGAGGCGATCCGGTCGAGGAGCTTGGCGTTCTCGGGGTTGGCCTGCTGCCAGGCGCCAAATGATTTGTCCCATTCGGAGCGCAGGGCCTGCCCGCGGTCGCTGACCTGCCGGGCGTGGTCCAACACCTCGGGGGCGACGTCGAAGTGCTTGGCCGGATCGAGGCCGAGGGTCTCCTTGAGGGCTGCCACCTCGTCTGCGCCGAGGGCCGAACCGTGGATCTTGCCGGTGTTCTGCTTCGTCGGTGCCGGCCAGCCAATGATGGTCCGCAGTGACACGATCGAGGGCCTGGACGTCTCGTCCCGTGCCGCTGTCAGGGCGTTGTACAGTTCCTGGACGTCTTCGACGTAGTCGCCGGTCTTGGTCCAGTCAACGCGCTGGACATGCCAGCCGTAGGCCTCGTAGCGCCCGAGTACGTCCTCAGTGAACGCGATGTCGGTGTCGTCTTCGATGGAGATGTGGTTCTCGTCGTAGAGGACCACCAGATTGCCGAGCTCCTGGTGTCCGGCCAGCGACGAGGCTTCAGCCGTGACACCCTCCTGGAGGTCGCCGTCGGACGCGATCACCCAGATGGTGTGGTCGAATGGGCTTTCGCCGGCGGCGGTATCGGGATCCATCATGCCGCGCATCCGGCGCTGTGCGAAGGCGAACCCGACTGCCGAGGCTAGGCCCTGACCCAGCGGCCCGGTGGTGATTTCGACGCCGGCGGTGTGGCGGTATTCCGGGTGGCCGGGGGTTTTCGAGCCCCAGGTCCGCAGGGACTGGAGGTCCTCGAGTTCCAGTCCGTACCCGGAGAGGAAGAGCTGGATGTAAAGGGTCAGGGAGGTGTGGCCCGGCGACAGCACAAACCGGTCGCGGCCGGTCCACTCAGGCTGGGAGGGGTCATGCCGGATTAGTTTCTGGAACAGCAGGTAGGCCGCGGGCGCCAGGCTCATAGCCGTGCCGGGGTGGCCGTTTCCCACCTTCTCCACAGCGTCTGCTGCCAACACCCGGACGGTATCCACCGCACGCGTGTCCAGTTCGGTCCAGGTCAGTTCTTGCATATCAAGCTGCGGCACGAAACCTCAGCCCCTCTCTGTGCTCCACGGCCAGCGCCGCGGCGCCCTGTGGGACTGGCGATCGCCGTCTTTGCGCACCGGAACAACTGGCCGTTCACCGTTGTAAAAACCTGCATTCTGGCTACCCACGCCCCGCGGCCACCATTTTACCGGCGGAAACGGGCTGGGCATTAGGGTCAACCCTATCGTCTTGGGCCGGTTTTCAAATTTGTGGTTCACATCGTGACGTGACGAGTCTCCGGGGCGCATCCGGCGAGGTTACTTCTACAGTCTGTAAAATCTGGGAGGGAGGGGACGGTATGATGAGAGAGGACTTTCCCCCCAGCAGAAACGGCAGTGTTACCTCGTGAAGACCGAGCAGGATCCGGGCCTTGCCAGCACAACGGGCACCAGTACGGGTTTCAAACGCAAGGCCAAGGCCTATCTCGCTCTGACCAAGCCTCGCGTGATCGAGCTGCTGCTGGTCACCACACTGCCAACCATGATCTTCGCCCAGGGCGGACTACCCGGTGTCTGGCTGATGATTTCGACCATGGTCGGTGGCGCACTGGCCGCCGGCAGCGCCGGTTCGTTCAACTGTTACATTGACCGCGACATCGACAAGGTGATGCACCGCACCGAGAAGCGGCCGCTGGTCACCGGTGAGGTTTCCCCCCGCGAAGCCCTGATCTTTTCCTGGGTGCTCGGCGTTGCCGCTATTACCCTGCTGTGGTTCGGCGCCAACCCCTTGACCGCTGGTCTCGGCGTGGTAGCCATCTTCTTCTATGTGGTCATCTACTCGCTGATTCTGAAACGCCGCACGCCGCAGAACATTGTCTGGGGCGGAGCTGCTGGCTGCATGCCGGTACTGATTGCCTGGGCCGCTGTCACGAACACCATTGAGTGGCCAGCCGTGGTCCTCTTCCTCATCATTTTCCTGTGGACGCCCCCGCACTACTGGCCGCTCTCCATGAAGTACAGCGACGATTACAACGCGGCCAAGGTGCCGATGCTGGGCGCGATCGCCGGTGCCCGCGTTGTGTCCGTCCAGGTGGTCCTCTACGCCTACGCGACGGTCGCCTGCTCACTGCTGCTCATCCCCGTGGGCGGGGCGGGCTGGGTATTCACCGTCGCGGCCCTCGCCGCCGGTATCTGGTTCCTGTCGGAAACCCACAAGCTCCACACCTCTGCGGTGCGCGGCACGGTCACTGACAAGGGTTCCATGAAGGTGTTCCACGGCTCGATCAGCTACCTCACCGTAGTGTTCCTCGCGCTGGCCATCGATCCGTTCATCGGCGGCCCGGTCTTCTAACCAGTGGGTACGACTAGCATGGGCACATGGTGTTCAACGGTCTAATCGCGTATCCAGTCACTCCCTTTCACGGGAACGGTGACATCAACTTCCCCGAGCTGGCGTCGCTGGTGTCCTCCCTCGCGTCCTCGGGGGTGGATGCCATCGCGGTGCTGGGCTCCTCGGGTAGTTTCGCCTACCTCAGCGCCGCTGAACGATCGCAGGTCGCCTCGACCGCCGTCGACGCCGCCCAGGAGTCCGGCGTTCCCGTCGTGGTGGGGATCAGCTCGGTGGGGACGAGGGAAGTGCTCGACGCCGCCCGGGACGCCGAGCGCGCCGGAGCCTCAGGTGTGGTGCTCTCACCGGTGTCTTATGTGCCGTTGAACAACGATGAGGTGGCGACCCAGACCGCTGCCGTCTGCGATGTCACGTCCTTGCCGATTTGCCTTTACAACAACCCCGGCACCACCCAGTTCCACTACGACCTGGAACTGGTCGCCGAACTCCTTGACCTCCCCAATGTGCAGGCGTTCAAGGACACTGCCACCGACGTGGTGTCCTTCCGGCAGCGCTACGACCGGTTGCGGTCACTGACCAGCCAGCCGTTCAGCCATGGGCTGAGCGGGGACCTGCTGATCGCCTCGGGCGATATCGCAGCGGACGCCTGGCATACCGGCCCCGCGGCGCTGCTTCCCCGCGCCTACACCGAGTTTCGGGCGGCGGTAGTCAGTGGGGATGGTGCCCGGATTGCTGAGTCGCGGAAGCTTCTGCTGCCGGTGGTGCAGGCCGTCCTGCGGCTGCGGAAGCTGAGCGGGCTTCATTCACTGGCGAAAGCGTGTGGCATCGACGCCGGGGACCCGCGGCTGCCGGTATTACCCGTGCCGGGTAGTGAGCAGCGCGACCTGGCACGCCTGATCGACGCGCTTGAGGTTACCGGTCGTCTCTGAAGCCCGCGGGCTCCGAGGCGACACCGTGGTCGTCGGATTCCAGGGTGGCCCGCTCCTGGCGGCTTGCCGCCAGATAGACGCTGTTGGCCATGGCCGCCGTCAGCACTGATGCTCCGAGCATATGCAGGGCCACCAGCACGACGGGCAGGTGCAGGAAGTGCTGCAGGTAGCCGAGGGCGCCCTGGGCAAGAACCACCGCGGCGAGGATCACCACCGATGTCCTGAGTCGTGACGCTGCCGACTCGCGGTACACCAGCACCAGCGCGACGGCGACCGTGAGTACCAGCAGATAGACCGGCGCCGCGTGGATCCGGGTCATGAGGTCGGGGTCGAGGTTGTTCCGGGCGGCGCCAGCGTCACCGGCGTGCGGGCCGGATCCGGTGACGATCACTCCGAGGAAGACCGTGATGGCTGTCAGCACTGCCGCAGCGGTCAGGATCTGACGCAGCAGCCGTGATCCCAGCGGCGCGGCCGACGTTGCCGCCTGCGCGGTGGTGATCCGTGCCCGGTTGACCAGCACCGTGGCAAGGACAATCAGAACCATCGAGACGATGAAATGCCAGCCGACCACCCAGGGGTTGAGCTGGGTCAGCACCGTGATGCCGCCGAGGATAGCCTGCGCGGGGATGCCTGCGGCCAGCGCGATGGCGAGCCGGAACAGGTCCTTGCGTTCCTTGCGCAGATTCCAGAGGGATACCACCATGGCGATGGCAATGGCTGTCAACACGAAGGTCAGCAGCCGGTTGCCGAACTCGATCACCCCGTGGATGCCCATCTCCGGTGTATTGACGATCGACGTGGCGGTGCACCTGGGCCACTCAGGGCAGCCCAATCCTGAGGCCGTGAGCCGCACGGCACCGCCGGTCACCACGATCATGATCTGGGAGATCAGCGAGGCGAGGGCCAGACCGCGAACGGACCGCGAGTTGGTGCGGGGGAGTTTCGCTGTGAGACGGCTCCAGCCGGTGGGTGCAGGGTGTGTCATGTGTGCTAACTCCATTTGAACCAGCGGATGGCGGCGAGGCTGGACAGGAAGGCCCACGCCGCGAGGATAAGGAACGCAGGAAGGTTGAAGGCCCCGTCGATGAGCGCCGACCGTAGTCCGTCGCCCAGCGCCGAGGACGGCAGGATGTCAACGAACGGCCGCATGGCATCGGGCAGCAGCGTCCCGGGGAGCACAATACCGCCGGCCACGGCCAGCAGGATCCACACCAGGTTGGTCACGGCAAGCGTCGCCTCCGGCCGGAGGGTTCCAGCCACCAGGAGGCCCAGGGCTGTAAATGCCGCAGCGCCGACGATCAGTTGCACCAGCCCAGGCAGCATCCCCGCAGCATCCGGGCGCCATCCCAGCAGGACCGCAACGGTACCGATGACCACCAGCTGGACTGCCAGGACAACGACGACGCCGAGCACCTTCCCCAGGATCAGCCCTGGTTTACCCAGGGGAGTAGTGGACAGGAACCGCAGCACGCCGTAGCGGCGGTCGAAGCCGGTAGCGATGCCCTGCCCGGTGAAGGCAGTGGACATGGCACAGAGCGCAATGATGCCCGGGGTGGCTGCGTCGATTCGGCTGTCCGCCATCCCGTCAAGGAATGGCGTCAGGACCAGGACCACCAGACCGAGCAGGGGCAACGCAATGGCCAGGACCAGTTGTTCCCCGTTGCGGAGCATGGACAGCGCCTCGTAGCGGCCCTGCAGGAGGATGCGTTTAGCCAGCGGGGCGGCAGTGCTCATCGGATTTCCCGTCCGGAGATGTCGAGGAACACGTCTTCGAGGGACCGGGGTTGCATGGTGATCGATAGGGGCAGGACGCCGGCCTCTTCCCACCACCGTGCAAGTCCTGCCAGGTCGGCGGGGGTGAAGCAGCCAGCCACCGAATAGCGGCCGGGATCGGTTTCCCTGAAGGTGAGCGCCGGAAACGCGCCGGCCGGGAGGCCGAGGCCTGGGGCGGCCTGGAAGCGGAGATCCCGGTACGTGTCGCCGGCGTCGTCGGCGGTCAGGTCAGCGACGGTGCCGTGGGTGACGGTGCGGCCCGTGTCGAGAATGTAGACATAATCGGCGAGCTTCTGGGCGTCGTCGAGCAGGTGGGTGGTGAGGATGATGGCCAGCCCCTCAGCGCGGAGTTCACGGATCAGGTCGAACACGATGGTGCGTGACTGCGGATCCAGTCCTGCGCTGGGCTCGTCCAGGAAAAGCACCTCGGGGTTGCCGATCAGCGCGCAGGCGAGGGCGAGCCGCTGTTTCTGGCCGCCGGAGAGCCGTCGGATGCCCGTGGTGGCGTAGGAGTTGATGCCCAACCGGTCGGCCAGCTCGGCCACCGGGCGGGGTGCGCCGTACATGGCCGCCACATGGTTGAGCAGGGCCAGCGGCCGGGCCGACGGCGGGAGCCCACCTTCCTGCAGCATCACTCCGACTCTGCTGCGAAGCGCCGCTCCGGCGTTGAACGGGTTCTCACCGAGTAGCCTCACCGTCCCACCGTTGGGGCGCTGCAAACCCTGCGCGCATTCGAGGGTGGTGGTCTTGCCGGCACCATTCGCGCCGAGGAGCGCCGTGACCTGCCCGGGGTAGGCTCGAAGGTGGACGCCGTCGAGCACCCTGACCATCTTGCCGTCGAGCGCGGAAACGGGTCCAAAGTCCTTGACGAGCGCTTCAACTTCCAGCGCGGGAGAGGGGTTTGGCACTCAATTATTCTACGGCATGTAGTAGCTGTGCCTTCCCGTGCGGAACCGCCCTTCGGATAGCCTCGCCTTACTGGCAGTGGGGAACAGATTAGGACATGATTGTGTTGTCTATTCTGTGGGCATAAATCTGTGCCGCGGATTCCGGAGGAGGCGACATGAGCAATTCATCCCCAGCCAGCACCTTCCCGGCTGAGGCGCGCCCAAATAGCTCCCAGCCAAATGACTCCCGACCCAACAGCTCCCGCCCCAACGGTTCCAGGCCCAACGGTTCCAGGCCCAGTGAGGTCGAGGACCGGACCCGCAGCAAGGTGCTCGCCGCGGTCCTCGAACACGGCCCGGTCAGCGCGGCTGAACTCGGTGAACGCCTGGGGTTCACCCCGGCGGCCGTCCGACGCCACCTTGATGCCCTGTCCCGCAAACAGCTCATCGAAGTGAAACTGGTCGGCAATCCCTCCTCAGGAGCGGGCCGGCCGGCCCGCAGGTACGTGCTGAGCCAGCGCGGGCAGACCGAGCTGGGCACCGACTACCTGTCCATCGCCAAGGCGGCTCTGACCCAGCTCCAACTGGTCGCCGGTCCCGACGCCGTCGACGAGTTCGCCCGGACCCGCTTCGCCGAGATGGAAACCCGGTACCGCCCCCTGGTGGAAGCCGCCGGCCCCGACCTCGAAGACCGCGCCCGTGCGCTGGCCGGAGCACTGACCGCGGACGGGTTCGTGGGGTCCACCACGGTTGTCGGGCGGAATGCCCCGAACGCTGCCATGCTGGCGGTCCAGCTCTGCCAGGGTCATTGCCCGGTGCAGGAGCTCGCCGCCGATTTTCCCTCGTTCTGTGACCAGGAGACCGAAGTATTCTCCCGGCTGCTCGGCGTCGACGTACGCCGGCTGTCCACGCTGGCGCGCGGCGGCCACGTCTGCACCACCCACATACCTGTGGGCCGGGTAACACCGGCCCCCGCCGGGACTGACATCCCCGGGCTAGAACCGACCGTATCCAACCATCAGCATGAAAGGCCGTGATGACGGATCAAGTAGACCAGAAGACAATGGCTGAGCCAGCCGTTCCGGAAGCAGTAATCAGTGACATCCTGGAGCGCAATCCGGAGCTCGAAGGCATCGGTAACTATGCTTTCGGCTGGTCGGATAAGAACGACGCCGGCGCCAACGCCAAGCGCGGACTCAGCGAAGAGGTTGTCCGCGACATCTCGGCCAAGAAGGACGAGCCCCAATGGATGCTTGACCTGCGCCTGAAGGGCCTCAAGTACTTCGACCGGAAGCCCATGCCCGCCTGGGGCGCCGACCTGTCGGGCATCGACTTCGACAACATCAAATACTTCGTGCGCTCCACCGAGAAGCAGGCTGGCAGCTGGGAAGAACTCCCCGAAGACATCAAGAACACCTACGAGAAGCTCGGTATCCCCGAGGCAGAGCGTAACCGTCTGGTCTCAGGCGTGGCGGCCCAGTACGAGTCCGAGGTGGTCTACCACCAGATCAACGAGGAGCTCGAACGGCAGGGTGTCATCTTCATGGACACCGACACTGCGCTGAAGGAACACCCCGAGTTCTTTGAGGAATACTTCGGCTCGATCATCCCGGTGGGCGACAACAAGTTCGCATCGCTGAATACGGCCGTCTGGTCCGGCGGCTCCTTCGTCTACGTGCCACCCGGCGTTCACGTTGAGATCCCACTGCAGGCCTACTTCCGGATCAACACGGAGAACATGGGCCAGTTCGAGCGGACCCTCATCATCGCCGACGAGGGCTCCTACGTGCACTACATCGAAGGTTGCACCGCCCCGATCTACACGTCGGACTCCCTGCACTCGGCTGTCGTCGAGATCGTGGTGAAGAAGGACGCCCGCGTCCGCTACACCACCATCCAGAACTGGTCGAACAACGTGTACAACCTGGTCACCAAGCGGGCTATCGCCCACGAGGGCGCCACCATGGAGTGGGTTGACGGCAACATCGGCTCGAAGGTCACCATGAAGTACCCGGCCGTCTACCTGGTAGGGGAGCACGCCAAGGGCGAGACCCTGTCCATTGCTTTCGCCGGCGAGGGTCAGCACCAGGACACCGGTTCGAAGATGGTGCACATCGCACCGAACACCAAGTCATCGATCATCTCCAAGTCGGTTGCCAGGGGCGGTGGACGGGCCGCCTACCGCGGGCTGGTCCAGGTCCGCGAGGGTGCCACGCATTCGGCAAACACTGTGCGCTGTGACGCCCTGCTGGTGGACACGATCTCCCGGTCCGACACCTACCCGTACGTGGACATCCGCGAGGATGACGTCACCATGGGCCACGAGGCAACCGTCTCGCGCGTCAGCGAGGAACAGCTGTTCTACCTGATGTCCCGCGGCATGCCCGAGGACGAGGCCATGGCCATGATCGTGCGCGGGTTCATCGAACCCATCGCCCGTGAACTCCCCATGGAGTACGCCCTCGAACTGAACCGCCTGATCGAACTCCAGATGGAAGGGGCAGTAGGCTGATAATGGCTGAAGCTACCCAATTAGACGCTCCGGCGTCCGAAGAGAAAATTGCCATCGACGGTTTCACCGAAGAAGGGGAAAACCTTTCCCCTTTCAACGAGGGCACCGACCAGCATGGCGCGAAAAAGCACAGCCACGGCGACGCCCCGGTCATCCCCGAGGCATCCCGCGGTGAGCGGCTCAAGTCCTACAGGCTGGCCGACTTCGCACCGCTGAACGGCCGCGAAGAGGACTGGCGGTTCACCCCGCTCAAGCGTCTCCGCGGGTTGCACGACCAGCCGCTGACCGGTTCGGGGCCCACCGTTGAGGTTTCCGGCGCCACCAACATCCAGGTGGAAACCGTCGGCCGCGACGACTCCCGCATCGGCTCCGCGTCCATTCCCGATGACCGGGTCTCGGCCGCAGCCTGGGAAGCGTTCACTGAGGCCACGGTCGTGACCATCCCGGTGGAGACCATCGCGGACAGCGACATCCAGATCACCATCAATGGCGTCGATGAGGCCCCTGCAGCCCAGCACCTGATCATCACCGCGGAGCGGTTATCAAAGGCCGTCGTGGTGCTCGATCACCACGGCAAGACCACCCTCGCGCAGAACGTCGAAATCGTCGTCGGCGACGGCGCTGAACTCACCGTCGTCAGTGTGCAGGAATGGGACGACGACGCCGTCCACACCTCCACCCAGCAGGCCAAAATCGGTCGGAACGCGAAGTTCAAGCACGTCGTGATCAGCCTGGGCGGAGACCTGGTGCGGATGACGCCGTCGTCGCTCTTCACCGGACCAGGCTCCGAGGTCGAGATGTACGGACTGTACTTCGCCGACGCAGGCCAGCACCTTGAGCAGCGCCTTCTGGTGGACCACGCCGTCCCGAACTGCAAATCCCGCGTCACCTACAAGGGCGCCCTGCAGGGCCAGGACGCTCACACCGTCTGGGTCGGCGACGTGCTGATCCGCAAGGAGGCAGAGGGGACCGATACGTACGAAACGAACCGTAACCTCCTGTTGACTGACGGAACGCGCTCGGACTCGGTGCCGAACCTGGAGATCGAAACTGGTCTCATCGAGGGTGCAGGCCACGCCAGCGCCACCGGCCGGTTCGACGACGAGCACCTGTTCTACCTGATGGCTCGCGGCATCGACGAGAAAACCGCCCGCCGACTGGTGGTCCGCGGTTTCCTCAACGAGGTCATCCAGCAGATCAAGGTGCCAGCCCTGGAGGAGCGGCTGACCGACGCCGTGGAGCGGGAACTCGCGGCAGGAAACATCTGATGGCTGACGCACCGAAGGGCGAACTGGTCTGCAATGTCAACGACATTGAGGTCCGCCAGGCCCTGCGCATTCTGATCGACGACTATCCGGTGGCTGTGGTGAAGGACTCCGAGGGTGCAATCCATGCTCTCGGGGACACTTGCTCGCATGCCGATATCTCCCTCTCCGAGGGGGACGTCGAAGGATGCGTCATCGAATGCTGGGGACACGGATCGCAGTTCGATCTGCGCAGCGGCGCCCCGCTGCAACTGCCAGCCTATGAACCTGTCCCAGTGTTTGCCCTGGAAATTCACGGCGACGAGGTCTACGTGGACATCACCACCGTCACCAACGGTGCCGCTGTCCCGGACCTCGGCTAGCCACCACACACTTTTCGACTACTTAGCTCGAACACCTACTGCACTCCCTGCCACGCAGGGCGCGAAGGAGAACCACAGATGTCCACCCTTGAAATCAAGGACCTCCACGTCAGCATCGAGACGGAGCAGGGGGTCAGGAAGCAGATCCTCAAAGGGGTCAGCCTGACCATCAACACTGGCGAGTCACACGCCATCATGGGCCCCAACGGTTCCGGCAAGTCGACCCTCGCCTCGACGATTGCCGGTCACCCCCGGTACCTCGTTGACAGCGGATCCATCACCCTCGACGGCGAAGACGTCCTCGATATGAGCGTCGACGAGCGGGCCCGCGCCGGCCTGTTCCTGGCCATGCAGTATCCGGTCGAGGTACCCGGCGTCACCATGACCAACTTCCTGCGGACCGCGAAGACTGCCCTCGATGGCAAGGCTCCGAGCCTGCGTCACTGGACCAAGGACGTCAAGGAAGCGATGTCGCAGCTGCGCATCGACGCCGACTTCGCCCAGCGCAACGTCAACGAGGGTTTCTCCGGCGGCGAGAAGAAGCGCGTCGAAATTCTTCAGCTCGAGCTGTTCAAGCCCCGCTTCGCCATCCTGGATGAGACCGACTCAGGCCTCGACGTCGATGCGCTGAAGGTCGTGTCCGAAGGCGTGAACCGCGAGCATTCGAAGGGCGAAATGGGTACCCTGTTGATCACCCACTACACCCGGATCCTGCGCTACATCAAGCCGGACTTCGTCCACGTGTTCGTTGACGGCAGGATTGCTGAACAGGGTGGGCCTGAGCTGGCCGACCGCCTCGAGGCCGAAGGCTACGACCGCTTCGGTGCCCAGTCCCCGGCTCCTGCTGTCACCACAGCCGGCGCCTAGGCTCAGCAGCAAGTGAACTCGGTAACACTTCGAGAAGGTAGAGAACAATGAGTGAAGTGAACGCGGGACAGACCGCGCTTGACGACGTCGAGGAAGCCCTCAAGGACGTGATTGACCCCGAGTTGGGTGTCAACATCGTTGACCTTGGCCTCCTGTACGGCCTGAAGTACGCCGACGACGGCGCCCTGCTGATCGACATGACGCTCACCACAGCGGCGTGCCCGCTGACTGACGTCATCGAGGAGCAGGTGGGCCTGTCGCTGGACGGCGTCGTGGACGACTGGCGCCTGAACTGGGTGTGGATGCCACCATGGGGTCCCGAGAAGATCACCGACGACGGCCGCGACCAGATGCGGGCCCTCGGCTTCAACATCTAGGACGCTCCTGCGCAGCATTCCCGGACGGGCGCAGCATTCCCGGACCACCGCAGCAGAAAACGGCAGGCGCCCCAGATATAACTGGGGCGCCTGCCGTTTTCTGCTGCGCTAGCCGTTTTTTGGGGCGGCTGCCGGTTCATGCTGCGCTAGCCGGTTTGGGCCGGTCCGCTGGGGTCTGCAGCGTTCGGTTCCCCGAGACCCCGGGCCGCCAGCGCCTCGCCGGTCTGGTGGGCGTAGGCGACGGCGCCGATCACCACCGGGATCACCAGGGCCCGCGGGTTCCGTTCCAGACCGCGGGCCTTTGCCGCGTCCCGGACGTCCGCTACCGAGCCCACAAGATACGGGAGGCTCCGGGTCATCAGGGCAAGCGTCAGGCCGAACCGCTCGGGGTCGGCGCCCAGCCGCCGAAACGGGACGGCGAGGGCGACCAGCCCATCCAGGAGGCGTTGGCCCTCGGTGGTCAGGGTCAGCAGGCGGGCCGCGAGGAGGCACGTGGTGATGTTTCCCACCACCTGCAGGGCCGGTTCCGGCCCGTTAGCGATGATCTGGTAGCCGCCGAGGATCACGAGCATGGGCCAGACCGGCACCAGCGGTCGCCACAGGTGGATCGGGGGCAGGCGTGCACCGATCAGGTAGCCAACTGCCACCAGTCCAAATGCGACGGCGGTCAGCGCCAGTAGGTTCACCACCAGCACGCTCGTGGACAGCAGCAGTACAGCCAGGCCTTTCACCCACAGGGGAGTCCGGTGGAGCAACGAATCACCGGCGACGTAGGTGCCGAACAGGCTGCCGTGGCCCCTCACGGGCGGTGTTCCGGCAGCGGGTCCGCCTCGAGATGCATCCTCCGGTAGTGGTCGATCGCTGCGCCGGGGTCGCCGTCGAACACCAGCTGTCCCGCGTCGATGACCAGCACCCGGTCGCTGTCCCTGGCGAAGTCGAGATCATGGGTGGTGAAGACCACCTGTTGGTCCAGTCCGCGAAACACGCTGCGGACCCGGCGCTCGTTGCGGAGGTCAAGCAGGGTGGTGGGTTCGTCTGCGACCAGGATGGCCGGGTCGACGGCGAGGACCGTGGCCAGCGCCATCAGCTGCCGCTCCCCACCGGAGAGGTCGTAGATGCTTTGCTCTGCCAGCGGCCCCAGCCCGAACCGCTCCAGGACGGCCAGTGCCGCGTTTCGCCGTTCGGTAGGGTTGCGCAGCCGAGCCCGCAGCGACAGCTCAACATCCTCGAGCCCGGTGGGCATCACCAGTTGGGACAGGGGATCGGTAAACACGAATCCCACCCGCTGCCGGACCGCCCGGCCGGCCTTGACCGTGTCGAGTCCTGCCACCAGAACGCTCCCGGCGGATGGAGGGATCAGCCCGTTGATGAGTTTCAGCAGGGTCGACTTCCCGGACCCATTCGCGCCGATGACCGCGATCCGACGCTCGGACAGTTCCAGCGTCAGCGGCGCCAGAATCAGTCGCGCACCATCCGGGCCATCGACGCTGACCGCAGCACCCTCGAAAACGATCATCGGCTAGCTGCTCCGACGGCTCACGTGGCCGTCACAGAAGCATTCCGGCCTGCGCCAATCAACCGGGGGAACGCCCGGTGCACACTCAACCCGATCGCTGCTGCAACGAGGTTCTTCACCACGTCGCCGGGCAGGTAGATCACGTCGGCGAGGATTGCGGTCACGAAGTCCAGCTTGCCGTTGATCATCAGACCAGCAATCCCGAGGGTGTGGACCACCAGCAGGCTGGTCACCATGCAGGCTGCGAACAGGGCGGCATACCTGAACCGGCGCACCCGGACCAGGACGAGACGGGCCAGGAACCCGGCGACGAGTGCAGCAAGAGGGAACGCCAGAAGGTAGCCGGCCGACGGGCCAGCGAGGACACCCACGCCCCCCGAAAAGCCAGCGAAGATCGGCAGACCAGCCAGGCCTACCGCCACATACAGTGCCACTGCAGCGAAGCCACGGCCGGGTCCAAGGACAATTCCGGTCACCATCACGGCGAGAGTCTGCAGGGTCAGGGGTACCCCGAGCGGGCCGGCGGGGATAGCAGGTAGGATTGCTAGAGCGGCCACGAAGGCCGCGAAGACCGCGATCAGCGAAAGATCTGTGGCACTCCAGCGGCGCCTGGCGTGAGTGGGAGTACCCACAGCGGCGGCCGCGGGAGCCTGATTCTCCAGATGCATGGTGACTCTTCCTGTTAGTTATCGACAACAGTGTGCCGTCACTTACTGAGATTAGTGCCACCAGTTCTTATTTCGCTTGTAGGTTTCCTACAAAATTAGGCATCCAGCAAACTCCAATGATGCGGAACCGTTCCATTGAAAGGCCACGTAATTGATTACCGTCTCGAACTTAGAGCTTCGCGCGGGAGCGCGCCTGCTTATGGATGCGGTGTCATTCCGTGTTGACCGCGGGGACAAGATTGGTCTGGTGGGTCGAAATGGTGCCGGCAAGACCACTCTGACCAGGGTCCTGGCGGGGGAGGGTCTGCCGGCCGGCGGGTCCGTCACCCGAAAGGGCGAAATCGGGTACCTGCCCCAGGACCCGCGGACACCCAATATGGAGCAGTTGGCCCGGGACCGGATCCTTTCGGCGCGGAACCTCGACGTCGTCGTCACCAAGCTGCGGGCCGCCCAGGAAGACATGGCGAGCGAAAACAATTCGGTGCGCGACAAGGCGATGGCCCGCTACGACCGGATCGAAGCAGAATTCCTTGCGCACGGCGGGTACGCTGCCGAAGCGGAGGCAGCCGCGATTTCCTCGAACCTCGCCCTGCCGGACCGGATCCTGAACCAGCCGCTGAGCACCCTCTCCGGTGGTCAGCGCCGGCGTGTTGAACTTGCGCGCATCCTGTACTCGGGCGCGGAGACCATGCTCCTCGATGAGCCAACCAACCACCTTGACGCTGACTCCATCACCTGGCTGCGCGAGTTCCTCAAGAACCACCAGGGTGGCCTGATTGTGATCAGCCACGATGTGGACCTGCTTGAAGCGACGGTGAACAAGGTGTTCCACCTGGATGCCAACCGCGCCACGATCGACATCTACAACATCGGCTGGAAGCGTTACCTGCAGCAGCGCGAGACTGATGAACGCGCGAGGAAGCGTGAGCGCGCCAACACGGAGAAGAAGGCCCAGGTCCTCATGGACCAGGCCAACAAAATGCGGGCCAAGGCCACCAAGGCAGTTGCTGCGCAGAACATGGCGAAGCGTGCGGAACGCCTGCTGGGCGGGCTGGAAGCGGTGCGCGCGCAGGACCGCGTTGCTGCGCTGCGGTTCCCCGAACCGTCCCCGTGCGGCAAGACCCCCATGACCGCCGAGGGGCTCAGCAAGTCCTACGGTTCGCTGGAGATCTTCACCGACGTCGACCTCGCCATCGACCGCGGATCGAAGGTAGTGATCCTCGGACTGAACGGTGCTGGCAAGACCACCCTGCTGCGGATGCTCGCCGGCGTCGACAAACCGGACACCGGCGAAGTCATCCCCGGGCACGGCCTGAAGGTGGGCTACTACGCCCAGGAACACGAAACCCTCGACACTGAGCGGACCGTCCTCGAGAACATGCGCTCCTCGGCACCGGACATGAAGGACGCCGAAGTCCGCGGTGTCCTCGGGTCCTTCCTCTTCACGGGCGACGACGTCGACAAGCCTGCCGGGGTGCTCTCCGGTGGTGAGAAGACTCGACTGGCTCTGGCCACCATCGTCGCGTCGTCAGCCAACGTGTTGCTGCTCGACGAACCGACCAACAACCTGGACCCCGCCAGCCGTGCCGAGATTCTGGGGGCGCTGCGCAACTACAGTGGCGCCGTCGTCCTGGTCAGCCACGATGAGGGAGCGGTTGAGGCGCTCAACCCCGAACGGGTGGTGCTGCTACCCGACGGCGTCGAGGACCTTTGGAGCGATGACTATCTCGACCTGGTGACGATGGCCTAATAGCCGCGCGCGTCGAGGTAGGCGTCTTCTTCTTCCTCGGCGGTGGGGCGGCGCTGTCGTCGCGACGGCAGCGCCGAGATAGTGCCGTTGGCTTCTGCGGCCTCTTCTTCGTCCGTCCGCTGCTGCTGCCGGGCAGCGTAGCCGAACCCGACGAACAACAGGCCGCCGAAGGCGAACCACTGCATGGAGTAGGACAGGTGTGGTCCGGCGTCCAGGGACGGACGGGGGAAGATCCGCGGCGAAGTCGCCGGTGCCGGACTTTCGGCTGACATCAGCCCGTAGGCACCCGTCTGAAGCTCGTAGTCGAGGACCTCGTCGTACCGTGCCAGGTTGATGGACGCGATCTGGCCCTCCGGGGCCCCGCGATCCAGCTGCGGCTCACCCGGCTTGATCCTCGCCGTCACGGTGACCTCGCCGTCGGGCGGCTGAGGGAAAGCATCGGGACGGCCCGCCGCATCATTGCCGATCGGTAGCCAACCGCGGTTGATAATCACCGCTGACCCGTCCGCCAGTTTGAGCGGCACCAGCACTTCGTAGCCGGGGCGTCCGCTGAAGGGACGGTTGCGCACCACCAGCTGGTTGGCCGTGTCATAGGTTCCGGTCAGCTCAATGGGCAGCCATTCCTCGGCAGGGTCAAACGATCTGAAATCGGCGGTGTCCGCTGCATACGGGACGGCTGGCTGGTCATAGTTGGCTTCGATCCGTTGGATCGTGTCAGCCAGCTGGTCACGACGGTCGAGCTGCCACATACCGAGGGAGCTGCACGCGACGGCGAGCAGGACCACGAGGGCAAACCACCCCAGCCAGCGGGGCGAAACGAGAAAACGGTACATCTATGCTGTGTCCTCGGCTGAGCCCGCCAGGGGCAGGGTTTCCTTCCACAGATCACGGGTCTGCAGGTAGTTCTCCAGCCAGTCGCGGTGCTCCCCACACGCAACCCAAATTTTCCGGCGCTCTGGCGTGTGGATTTTTGGGTTGTTCCATAGCAGCTGCCAGGTTGCGGGCAGCCGGCACGCCTTGCGTGAGCACACGGTCTCGGCGGGCCGGCCGCCCGGCTCCTGCGTGGTTCCTGGGGCAGCGCTGAGCTGCTGCAGCTGGTCAAGAAGATTCATACGGTGGGACGTCCCCTGTACAGCTTGTCGTTGGTGGTGGCCGGGTCGTCGTCGTCAATAATTTCGCCCTGCAGCACGTCGTCGGTGGGCTCCGGGGACACCGGGGCCGCGGTCTCAAGAGCGGGCAGGGGCACGTTATCGATCAGCGACTGGCTGTGGGGCAGGTCGCTGGTGTCGGACCCACCGTTAGCGAAGATCACCGCGAAGTACGGCAGCACCACCGCACCAACGATCACCACCCACTGCAGCCAGCCCTCAACGAAAAACACGAGGACGATGCAGACGAGACGGATACCCATCGAAATGGAATATTTGATCATTCGCCCGCGTATTTCATCGCTGTGGGCGCTTCGCGCATCGGTAATACTGTGGACGTCAGCGCCATGCCGGATTTGCTTGCTCATCACACTCCAAGGGACCTTTCTATTGTCTCACTCAGTGCCCCAAGATGTTAAAAGCCTGGCAGCCACCAAAGGTTCCCCCGGCGGCTGCCCTTCGCCACATTCTTGCAGTTCAGCAGGTCCCAGCTAGGATCGGCAGGGATAGTTGGAGCAATGATTCTGGAGGAATCCGTGGCAGACGCCGAGCAGGGACGCAGTGTTTTGGTAACCGGAGGCAACCGCGGCATTGGGCTTGCCATTGCGCGAGCCTTTGTTGAGAACGGTGACCGGGTGGCCATTACCTACCGCAGCGGGGAGGTTCCTGAGGGACTTCTCGGCGTGAAAGCCGACGTCACCAGCGAAGCGCAGGTCGACGCCGCGTTCACCGCCGTCGAGGAAGCCCACGGCCCCGTCGAGGTGCTGGTCGCCAACGCCGGGATGACCCGTGACACGCTGCTGCTGCGGATGAGTGAGTCGGACTTCACCGACGTCATCGACACCAACCTCACCGGCGCGTTCCGCGTCATCAAGAGGGCTTCGAAGGGGATGATCCGCCTCCGGAAAGGCCGCGTGGTGCTGATCTCTTCGGTGACGGGGCTGTACGGTGCGCCCGGGCAGATCAACTATTCGGCGTCGAAGGCGGGCCTGATCGGCATCGCCAGGTCGCTCACCCGCGAACTGGGTTCGCGGGGTATCACCGCGAACGTGGTGGCTCCGGGTTTCATTAACACCGATATGACCGCCGAGCTGCCCGAGGACACCCGCAAAAACTACCTCGCCACCATCCCGGCCCGACGGTTCGCTGAGCCGACCGAGGTGGCCAACGTGGTGCGGTGGATTGCCAGCGACGACGCCGCCTACATCTCCGGAGCGGTCATCCCCGTCGACGGTGGACTGGGCATGGGCCACTAACAGCACAGCGTTTATCACCCGTTTTCACTGACTAATGTTTCACCGACTAAGAGGAGTACCTATGGCCGCGTTGGATGGCACAACCGCAATCGTCACCGGATCATCACGCGGAATCGGGGCTGATGTCGCGAAACTGCTCGCGGACCAGGGCGCCGCCGTCGTCGTCAATTACCGCCAGAAGGCACCGCGCGCCGCGAAGGTGGTGGCGGGGATCGAGGCCGCTGGCGGGAAGGCGGTAGCTGTTGGCGCCGACCTGACCACCGCTGAGGGGTCAGCGGCGCTGATCCAGGCAGCGGTCGACAACTTCGGGGGTCTGGGTTTGCTGGTCCTCAATGCGTCGGGCGGGATGGAATCGGGAGTCGAGGAAGACTATGCCCTGAAACTGAACCGTGACGCGCAGGTCAACATGCTCCGCGCGGCGATGGACGTGATGCCGTCGGGTTCCCGCGTGGTGTTCATCACCAGCCACCAGGCGCACTTCATCAACACGGTTCCCACGATGGCAGCCTACGAGGCCGTCGCTCGCAGTAAGCGGGCCGGTGAGGATGCCCTCCGCGAGCTGCTGCCTGAGCTGGAAGCCAAGGGCATCACTCTGGTTGTGGTTTCCGGCGACATGATCGAGGGAACCGTCACGGCAACCCTGCTGGACCGGGCCACCCCCGGGGCGATTGAAGCGCGCCGCGAGCAGGCCGGGCGGCTCTACTCGGTCGCCGAGTTTGCCGCTGAGATCGCGAAGATGGCCACTGCCGATGTCCCCAGCGGACACACGGAGTACGTCGGCGGCTACGAGTACTTCACCAAGTAGCCGGTTCCTTCACCGCCCCAGGATTGGGTCCTGGGGCGGTGAAGTCCATCAAGAGTCAGCCCGGTCCAGGTCAGTACCGGCTGAAGTGCCTGACCACGTCCAGGTAGGGCAGATCGATCGAGGCGTCCGCAGCCGCACGGACCGCGGGCTTGGCGTTGAAAGCCACCCCGAGCCCAGCCGCGCCAAGCATGTCGAGGTCATTGGCACCGTCCCCGACGGCGATGGTCCGCTCCATCGGCACGCCGGCCTCCGCAGCCCACCGCCGTAGGGCCCGTTCCTTGGCTGCGCGGTCCACTACCGGGCCCACGACCTCACCGGTGAGATGTCCGTCGTCGCTGACGCCCAGTACGTTGGCCTCCGCGAAGGTCAGGCTCAGTTGGGCGGCCAGCGGGTCGAGTAGCTGGGTGAAACCGCCCGAGACTGCGGCAACCGCGTGCCCTGCCGCCAGATAGTGGCGGACCAGCTCCTCAGCGCCGTCGCTGAACTCAATGACCGATCCCACCTCGGCGAGGACACTGACCGGAAGGCCCTTGAGCACCGCCACCCTCGATCGGAGGCTCTGGGTGAAATCTATTTCGCCGCGCATCGCCGCGTCGGTGACGGCGGCGACCTCAGCCTCCCGGCCAGCGTGGGCAGCCAGCAACTCAATGACTTCCTGCCGGATCAAGGTGGAATCCACGTCCATGATGAGGAGCTTTCGTCCCTCGTCAACCAGTGGGGGAGGGACGACGGCGCAGCTCAGGTCACCCGTCAGGTGGGGCTGCACAGCGGTCCGCAGGTCGGCGGCGTCGCCGTCGAACGAGACGAAAACGGTGGACGCCTGGAAGCGTGAGCTCCCCGAGTTCTCGAGTTCGATGATCTGGGCACCGGTGTTCTGGACGGCACCCTGGACAGCGATCAGAAACTCATCCGGAAGCTGCACACCGTAACTGACGACACCGAATTCCCTGGGCATAATCCTCCACTTTCACCATTGGTCTTCAACCGCAGCGCGGTCAGCGCCACCAAGCCATTATCGCCGGGCGCCGGGCGGGCCCCGAAATCAGTTCCCCGGATGACGCCGGCCGCTCATCCTGCCCACCGGCACCTCCCGGGCGCCGGGCGGGCGCCGTTTCGCGTTTGCTGCGCTAGTTGGCCTAATGTCTAGTGCTATGAGTGATGTTCTTGAGTTAGCTGGGGTAAGCCTTGTCCGGGGCGGCAAGACGCTGTTGGACAGCGTGGACTGGCAGGTCAAGGACGGCGAACGCTGGGTGATCATGGGCCCGAACGGCGCAGGCAAAACCACCCTGCTCCAGATCGCTGGCGCCCGCATCCACCCCACCCAGGGTGTCGCGGGTATCTTGGACGAAGTTCTGGGTGCGGTGGATGTCTTCGAGTTGCGTCCCCGCATCGGGCTCGCCTCGGCGGCCCTCGCCGCCCAGATACCCGAGCACGAAACCGTGCTCAACGTGGTGGTCACCGCTTCCTACGGGATCACCGGACGGTGGCGGGAGCAGTACGAAAAGCAGGACGCCCGCCGCGCCTTTGCCCTGCTCGATGCGTGGGGCATGTCCACCTTCATGAACCGGCCGTTTGCCTCCCTCAGCGAGGGCGAACGCAAGCGCGTCCAGATCGCCCGGGCCCTGATGACCGACCCGGAGCTGCTGCTCCTCGACGAGCCCGGCGCCGGGCTGGACCTCGCCGGTCGTGAAGACCTGATCACCCGGCTCACAGCCCTGGCCCAGGACGAGGAATCACCGGTCATGGTGTTAGTGACCCATCACCTCGAAGAGGTGCCACCGGGATTCACCCACGCCATGCTGATGCGCGACGGCGCGGTAGTGGCTTCCGGCCCGATCGAGACCGTCTTCACCGAAGAGCACCTCAGCGCAGCTTTCGATGTGCCCCTCGACGTCCGCCAGCAGGACGGCCGCTACACGGCTGTCGCCCGTTCCCGCGCCTAGCGACCGGTACGCCTGCTGATGGAACTGCTGCAGGGTGCCCTCATTTTTGTTGCCGGTCTCTGGGCCGGTGCCATCAATTCGGTGGTGGGCTCCGGCACGCTCGTCACCTTCCCGGTCCTGCTCGCCCTGGGATTCGCCCCGGTCACAGCGACCATCAGCAACGCGATGGGCCTGATCGCGGGCGGTGTATCGGGAACCTGGGGGTACCGTCGTGAACTTGCCGGTTTGCGCTCGACCATCCTTCGCCTGCTTCCCGCCTCGGTTCTCGGGGGTATCACCGGTGCAGCTCTCCTCCTGAATCTGCCGGAACAGGTCTTCGAATTCGCGGCGCCAATCCTGATCGTCATTGCCCTGGGGTTTGTGATCTTCCAGCCCGCGCTGCAACGCAGGGTGCTGCTCCGGGCTGAACGCAAGGAGTCCACCCGGGCCCACCCCGTGGGGCTGACCATCCTCGTGTACCTGGCGGGCGTCTACGGCGGGTATTTCGTCGCAGCTCAGGGCATCCTGCTGGTGGGTATCCTCGGCATTTTCCTGCACGGCACCATCCAGAACGCCACCGCAGTGAAGAACCTGCTGGTGCTCGCGGTCAACGTGGTGGCAGGCATTTCGTACATGCTCTTCGCGTTCGACCGCATCAACTGGTGGGTGGTTCTGGTCATCGCCGTCAGCTCACTCATTGGCGGCTTCTTTGGTGCGGTGATCGGACGCAGGCTACGTCCGGCAGTGCTGCGGTCGATCATTGTGACTCTCGGCCTGATCGCCCTCTACATCATGGTCGCCCGGCTGGTCACCGGATGAGCATCCACCGCCTGACCGACCCCGCCGACCCGCTGGTGTCGGACTACACCTCCCTGACCGATACACAGCTCCGCCGACGACGGGAACCCGCCGAAGGCCTCTACATTGCCGAAAGCACCAAGGTGCTCCGGCGAGCCGTCGACGCCGGCCACACCCCACGGTCCTTCTTTCTCACCGACAAATGGCTGCCCGATCTGCAGGACCTGCTGGAGCGTTTCCCCGCGGTCCCCGCTTTCATCGGCACCGAGCAGATCCTCGAACAGATCACCGGGTTTCATCTGCACCGTGGTGCGCTGGCCGCCATGGACCGGCCCCGTCCGCTCGACCTCGATGGGGTACTGGAGGGCGCGCACCGGATCGCTGTCCTTGAGGACATCGTCGACCACACCAACCTCGGCGCTATCTTTCGCTCCGCTGCGGCACTCGGTGTGGACGCCGTCCTGATCAGTCCGCGCTGCGCCGACCCGCTTTACCGGCGTGCAATCAGGGTCAGCATGGGCGCCGTTTTCCAGGTGCCATGGGTGAGATTAACCGAGTGGCCTGCGCAGCTCGGCGATCTGCAGGAGGCGGGATTCGTGGTTGCCGGCCTCGCCCTGGGGGACAGGACCATCGCCCTAGACGACCTCAGCGCCGCCCGCCACGAACGGCTCGCCCTGGTGCTTGGCACTGAGGGGGAGGGCCTGACCCGGGCGACCCTGGAACAGGCCGACCACAGCGTGAGCATCCCGATGCGAGCCGGCGTCGATTCGCTCAATGTCGCAGCGGCAAGCGCGGTCGCTTTCTGGGAATGCCGGCGCTAGCTGCCGTGCCACACCCACCGGTGGCAAGATGGCTGGGACCGCCTCGGGTGCGGTAGAGTGGGTAGCTGGTCTTAGGACCAACCAACTTTTCCAACCCCCTTGTGCCTGGCCAAATCCAGGCAACTAACGAAGGTAACACTGTGAAGTCTGATATCCACCCCAAGTATTCAACGGTTGTTTTCCGCGACCTCGCGTCCGAGAAGTCATTCCTGACCCGGTCCACCGTGACCTCCAAGAAGACTGTTGAGTGGGAGGACGGCAACACCTACCCACTGGTCGAGGTCGAAATTTCCTCCGAGTCGCACCCTTTCTACACCGGCAAGCAGCGGATCATGGACTCCGCCGGCCGCGTCGAGCGCTTCAACGCCCGCTTCAAGGGCTTCGGCAAGAAGTAATGCCGAGAGCAGACTAGTCTGCCTGATGGGTCCGGACCGCTTAGGCGGTCCGGACCCATTTCTTGTTCACCACCGTTTACCAGTCTCCAAGGAGCACCCCGATGACCAGTCAAATCCCCTCAGGACCTGTCCACGGCGAGTTCAAGGTGCTTGGTGGGAAGCTGGTCGTCGCCGATTTCGAAGTCGCCAACGGTGTCCTGACCGGAGTATCCATCAACGGCGACTTCTTCCTCGAACCTGACGAAGCGCTCGACGACATCAACCGGTCGCTGGAGGGCCTGGCAGCTCACGCCTCGCACGGGGAGTTGACTGCCGCCGTCGTGCAGGGGCTGGACCCCACGGCGGAACTGTTCGGCTTCTCTCCGGAGGCGGTGGCGACTGCCGTCCGGCGCGCCCTGGGCCTGGCAACCGGGTGGGCCGACCACCAGTGGGACGTTATTGGGCCCACACCGCTCTCCACCGAGATGCACGTCGCGATGGACGAGGTACTGACCCGGGACGTTGGCGACGGTCGCCGTAACCCCACCCTCAGGTTCTGGGAATGGGAATCGCCCTCGGTGGTGATTGGCAGCTTCCAGTCGATGCGCAACGAGGTTAACCCTGAGGGGGTGCTGCGGCATGGCGTGAGCGTGGTCCGCCGGATCAGCGGCGGGGGAGCCATGTTCATGGAACACGGCAACGCCATCACCTACTCGCTGTACCTGCCGCAGACGCTGGTGGACTCGTTGAGCTTCGCCGAGTCGTACCCGTTCCTTGACGCCTGGGTGATGGACGCGCTTCGCACCCTCGGGATCGAAGCCTGGTACCAGCCGCTCAATGACATTGCGACCGACGTCGGAAAAATTGGCGGCGCCGCACAAAAGCGGCTGAGCAACGGCGGCATGCTGCACCACGTCACCATGTCCTACGACATCGACGCCGACAAGATGCTCGAGGTGTTGCGCATCGGCAAGGAAAAGCTGTCCGACAAGGGCACCCGGAGCGCGAAGAAGCGGGTCGACCCGCTCCGCCGTCAGACCGGCCGGTCCCGGGAAGACATCATCAAGGTCATGATCGACACGTTCCGGGCGAAGTACGGCGCGCAGGACTCAACGTTCACCGATGATGAGGTGGCACGTGCAGAGCGTCTGGTGGAGGACAAGTTCGGCACCCGCGACTGGCTGTACCGGGTCACCTAGGAGCCGGACCCGGCTAGGCGACCTTTCCCTGGGCGTGTAACGATCGCAACAGGTGATCGCGTTCCTCCAGGACAATCCGGCGCAACGCCGCGGGCGACGACTGGTAAGTTGTCAGCCAGTTATCGGCTGCGAGCACCACCCGGTGCTCTTCGGCTGCTTCGCCCGGAGTGAGGTCCTGCGAGCCGGGGAACAGTCCGCGGACAATGCGACTGGCCATCTCGATTCCCATTGCGTCCCACACGCGGCCGATTTCGGCGAAATAGCGGTCCACGTACGGGGCCCGCAGTTCGGCGGGGCCCTCGGCGAAACCGGCGATGGTCGCTGACAGCAGCTCGTTGGATAGCCTGGTGCCGAAGACTGCTTCCTGCCAGGCCTTCTCCTTGATGGCAGCGTCCGGTACCGAGGTGGAGGCCCTGGTGAATCCTGCTTTACCGGCCGCCGTGCGGTCCCGGACAAGCTCCGCCTCCAGCTCAGCACCCGATGCCTGCCCCTGGGCTGCCAACGCCTGCCAGAGGAGCCAGCGCAGCTCGGGGTCCACAGCCAGCCCGGTCACACTCTGCTTCCCACCGAGCAGTTCCCGGAACCACCCTGAGTGGGTGTTGCTGTGCAGGCCCAGAGCGGCTGCGGCCCGGGCCCAGACCAGCTGCAGGTCGGAGGCTGGCTCGGCCGCGTGCAGACCCTCCACCACAAACGAGAACAACCGGTCCCGCAGGACCTCACGCTCGTCAGCCGGAGAGTAGTGTTCGACGGCGTAGTGCGCGTTCCGCAACATGACCTGCAGCGCTCCGACCCCGGACTCGCCGGGCGCAGCGAGCTGCACCGCACCCACGTAGGCGGCCGCTGAGAGCGCCGCATCCCGGGTATTCGACCACAGCGCCGCCTGACAGACAGCGCGCGCCAGCGGCTCCTCAAGGCAGCCAACGCTACCCAGCAGGGTCGCCAGCGACCGTTCATCAAAGCTGATCTTCGCGTAGGTCAGATCATCATCGTTGATCAGCAGCAGATCGGGCTGGACGACACCCACCAGCTCGGGGACATCCGTTGCGGCGCCGTCAATACGCACATCGACGGCGCCGGTCCGTACCAGTGCTCCGGCGGCGAAACTGTACAGTCCGAGGCGCAGCTGGTGCGGGCGGAGCGCTGCCGCGCCAGTGACCGGGTCGGTGGCGTCCTGGTGGATGACCACTGCACGGTAGGCGCCGTCGTCGTCGACCTCGACCTCGGCGCTGAGCAACGGCACACCCGACGTCTGGAGCCACTGCTGCGCCCAGGCGGTCATGTCCTGGCCGGTGGCGTCCGATAATGCTGAGAGGAGGTCCGTCAACCGGGTATTACCGAACGCGTGGGTTCTGAAATAGGCGCGGGCCGCCTCGAAGAATGCTTCGCTGCCGGCATAGGCCACCAACTGTTTCAGCACCGAGGCGCCCTTCGCGTAGGTGATCCCGTCGAAGTTTTGTTTGGCCGCTTCAAGATCCACAATGTCAGCGGTGATGGGGTGGGTGGAGGGCAGCTGGTCCTGAAGGTAGGCCCAGGCCTTGCGGCGGTTGGCGAAACTCACCCACGATGTGGCGGAACCGGTGGCTTCGGCGACGGCGAGGGCGCCCATGTAGTCGGCAAAGGATTCCTTCAACCACAGATCGTCCCACCAGAACATGGTCACCAGGTCGCCGAACCACATATGGGCCATCTCATGGAGGATGGTGTTGGCGCGGGCCTCATACTGGTCGTGGGTCGCCTTGGAGCGGAAGATGTAGGCCTCGGTGAAGGTGACCAACCCGGGGTTTTCCATGGCCCCGAGGTTGTATTCGGGCACGAACGCCTGCTCGTACTTGCCGAATGGGTAAGGATATTCGAACCGTGAATGGAAGTACTCGAGTCCCCGCTTGGTGACATCGAAGATGGTGTCCGTGTCGAACGCCTCGGCCAGGGACGCCCTGCAGTAAAGCCCCAACGGGATTTCAAGCGTGGACCCGTCGGACATGGTGCCGGACCAGTGGTCGGTGGCAGCGAAGTACGGCCCGGCCAGGATGGTGGTGATGTAGGTCGAAATCCGTTCCGTGGGCACGAACTGCCACACCCGGCTGCCCTCCCCGCCATCCTCACGGGTCGCTTCGGCTCCGTTGGAGGCCACGACCCAGTCTGCAGGTGCGCTCACTGAGAAGGTGAAGGCGGCTTTCAGATCGGGTTGCTCAAAGTTGGCGAATACCCGGCGTGCATCGGCAGGTTCGTACTGCGTGTAGAGGTACGTTTGCCCATCGGCCGGGTCGGTGAAGCGGTGCATGCCCTCGCCGCTGCGGCTGTACAGGGCGGTGCCGGTAATGGTCACTACATTGTCGGCAGCCAGATCCGGAAGGGTGATCCGGGCGCCGTCGACGACGACGGCGGGGTCCAGGTCCGTGCCGTTGAGGGTAACGCGGTGCACCTCATCGGCGATGAAGTCCATGAAGGTTTCGCTGCCCGGCGCGTCGCAGCTGAAGGTGACGGTCGAGCGGGAGAGAAACCCGGCGACCTCAGGATCAGCGGCCTCCCTCAGGTCGAGGTGAACCTCGTAACTGGCGATGGTCAGGAGACTGGACCGGAGGGCTGCTTCGTCGCGGCGGAGATTTTCGTTCATCACCCGGTCATTCAATCACGGCCGCCGGGTCTTGCCTCAGTCGGCGAACAGCGCCTCGACCGGCGCCGTCGCGACCGTTCAAAGACGCCAACCTTCGGGAGGCCGGGGCGCGCTGGTCGGCGCCCGGCTGAGTGCGCGAGAACTGGGCGGCCCGAGAGCACGCTCGGCCAGCCCCATTCCGAGTACGAATCCGAAGGCTACGACAGGTCGGTCTTCGTTGACGGCATTCCCTCCTATGCCGCCGTCAGTGAGGCGCCAGCGGATCGGGTGAGCATGGTCCGGGATTTCCCCGTAACAATCACGCCGGAAGACCTGACCGTGCCGTGGTCCACTCCATGGGCGCCCGAGCGCCCTCAACGCACTCTTTCCTGCCTCCACACCATCCTCGAAGAGGAATGGCAGCACCTTCGCTATGCGGCGCGGGACCCCGACCTTCTGGACCTGCGCGCCACGCCGCCGACGTGACCAATTGCACAATATGTAATACAGGAAATTCGTGGCAATGTTGAGCCCATGTCCGACCTCTTCGAAGATTATGCAGCAGCAGCCAGCCGTACCCCCGCGTTCGATGAAATGTTCGCGCCCGGCCAGTTGGCTCGCAACGAATACAGTCAGGTGGCCGCAGCCCTCAGCGAACTGAACCTCGCCGACGTCACGGCCCGCGCCGATTCCATGGCCCGTACTTTCCTTGACCGCGGTGTCACGTTCGACTACGCGGGGGAGGAACGGCCCTTCCCGTTGGACATTGTGCCGCGGGTTATCTCAGGCAATGATTGGCAGGTTCTGGAACAGGGTGTCAGCCAGCGGGTCCGCGCACTCGAGGCGTTCCTCAACGACGTCTACGACAAAATGTCGGTGGTCGCCGACGGCGTCATTCCTCGCCGCCTGATCACCTCAAGCGCCCATTTCCATCGGCAGGTATCGGGCTTCGACCCCGCCGGTGGCGTTCGGGTCCACATCTCGGGGATCGACGTCGTCCGCGACCAGGAAGGTATCTTCCGGGTTCTCGAAGACAACGTCCGCGTCCCCAGCGGCGTGAGCTACGTCCTGGAGAACCGACGCGCCATGGCCAAGGGGCTGCCGGAGGCATTCGGGCAACAGCACATCCGGCCGGTCGAAGAGTACCCCCGTCGTCTTCTTGCGGCGCTGCGGAAGACGGCGCCGTCGTCGGCTGAAGACCCGACAGTGGTGGTCCTCACTCCCGGGGTCTTCAACTCCGCCTACTTTGAACACACCCTGCTGGCGGGCCTGATGGGTGTGGAACTGGTGGAGGGCCGGGACCTGATCTGCCGTGGCAACCGCGTCTACATGCGCACCACCGCCGGCGAGCAACGCGTCGACGTCATCTACAAGCGGATTGACGACGAATTCCTTGATCCATTGCAGTTCCGTTCCGATTCGATGCTCGGCTGCCCCGGCCTGGTCAACGCCGCGCGCGCCGGCACCGTGACGATCGCCAATGCCCTGGGTAACGGGGTGGCCGACGACAAGCTCGTGTACACCTACGTCCCCGACCTGATCAGGTACTACCTCAGCGAAGAGCCAATCATCGCCAACGTCGACACGTACCGGCTGGAGGATCCAGCGGCCCGCGAAGAGGTGCTGGACCGGCTGGACGAACTGGTGGTCAAGCCGGTGGACGGTTCCGGCGGCAAGGGCCTCGTCATCGGCCCCGACGCGTCGAAGGAAGAACTGGACGCCCTGAGGGAGCGGGTCACGGCTGACCCCCGCGGTTGGATCGCGCAGCCAGTCCTCCAACTCTCAACGGTGCCGACCATGTCCGGCGGTCAGTTCAGTCCCCGCCACGTGGACCTTCGCCCGTTCGCGGTGAACGACGGCGACGACGTCTGGGTGCTGCCGGGTGGGCTCACCCGGGTGGCCATGAAGGAAGGTTCCCTGATTGTGAACTCCAGCCAGGGCGGCGGTTCCAAGGACACCTGGGTGGTCGACGAACAGAATCAGACCCCGGTGCGCCCGGTCGTCGACACCGTGCGTCGCCCAGTCCAGGAACGGGTCTGGCCGATCGAATCGGGGTGGCAGGACCGGCAACCGGAACAACAGCAGCAACAGGCCGATTCGGTTGAAGCCCCAGCCGGGGGACACCGCGTGAACCGTGGAGAGGACACAGTCAATGCTTAGCCGGATCGCTGAATCCCTATTCTGGATTGGTCGTTACGTGGAGCGCGCCGATGGCACGGCCCGTATCCTCGATGTTCACCTGGAGCGCCTGAACCAGATGCCGCGCAGCGAACAGCGCGATGTGTCCCGTCAGCTGCTAGGAGTAATGGGCAGCCGGGCGGAAGGTGACGAGCTTGAATTGTCAGACCTTTTGCAGTCCCTGGCCTACGACCGGACCAGCACCACCTCCATTGCCGGCGCCTTGGGCGCCGCACGTGAGAACGCCCGACGGGCACGGGAGACCGTGTCAGGCAGCGTGTGGGAGAGCCTCAACACCACCTGGTATGGCCTGACCCAGCACCGCAAGGATGTGGTGGGGACCTACCGCTTCTGCCATTGGGTGGTTGAACGTACTGCGATGATCCGGGGCCTGTCGGATACCACCATGAGCCACGACGAAAGCTGGCAGTTCCTGGTGCTGGGCCGGAGCCTTGAGCGGGCGGATATGACAGCGCGTATGTTGTCCACCCACGATGTGCATGCGGCAGGCATGTCCTGGGTCAACATGTTGCGGTGTGCCGGCGCCTACGAGTCATTCCTGCGCACCCGGAGGGCATCGTTTGGCGACCAGCAGGCGGCGGAGTTCCTGCTGTTGGACCGGTTGTTTCCGAGGTCGATCGTGTACGCGCTGAGCGACGCCGAGAAGTGCCTGACCAATCTCAACCCCGCCTACCGCCGGGTCGGGTTTATCAACGATGCCAGCCGAATCGTCGGTCAGGCCCGAACGTTCCTTGAGTTCCACCAGACCGACGACCTGATGTCAGAGTTGCCCGAGCACATGGAGCGCGTCCAGAAGGCCTGTGCCCAGGCTTCCGACGCAATTTCACGCACCTACTTTTCCCAGGCAGACGAGCTGTCCTGGGTGGGAGAACTCTCATGACCCGCTTGCTGATCACCCATCGCACAGGCTACAACTATGTGCGCAAAGTGACTTTGTCCTACAACGAGGCGCGGATGACGCCGCTCACAGACCCCCAGCAGGTGGTCCTTGAGTCGACGTTGAAGGTATCGCCGTCGAGCGCTGCCGTGTCGACATACCGCGATTACTGGGGCACCAGGGTGACCGCGTTCGACATGCAGAGCGCCCACGAGGCGCTTGAGGTTACAGCCGTCACCACCGTTGAGGTGAGCCGGATCGAGCGGATTCCCGCCGAGGATGAGGTGGTGACCTGGGATCATCTTCGCTCCGACGAGGTCATCAATGAGTTCGGCGACTGGCTGCCGCAAACCGGGTTGACCGACCCTGACGCGGAAGTCAGCGCTAACGCGTTACGGCTGGCAGCTGATCGCAATCCGCATCAGGCAGTGCACGCGATCTTTGAGTGGATCAAGCAAGAGATGTCCTATGTGCAGGGCGTCACCGGAGTGCAGACCAATGCTCGGGACGCCTGGGACTCACGGAAGGGGGTTTGCCAGGATTTGGCCCATCTCGCAATTGGCGCGTTCCGCAGCATCGGCATTCCCGCACGCTACATTTCGGGGTACCTGCATCCACGCAGCAGCGCAGGCATCGGGGAGACTGTCGCCGGGCAGTCCCACGCCTGGGTCGAGTGGTGGGATGGCGAGTGGCGCGGCTGGGACCCTACCAACAGTGGACCGGTCAGTGACTTCCATGTTTCGGTGGCGCGTGGCCGGGACTATAAGGATGTATCGCCGCTGAAGGGGATCCTGTCAGGCGGCGGCGGGTCAACGTTGAACGTGAAAGTGGAGATCACCCGCGTCGCCTAGGGCAGTTCCGGGCTGCGTTCGTGCGGCACCCCGGAATGTCATGGCAGACCGCATCAGGATCCATTCTGCACGGGGATGGATACGTGGAGGTCGGGTAACGTCATCTTTATGGGGGGCCGTTTAATTTCGACCACCACACCGAACTCGGAGTCCATCAAGGCGTAACCGGTGAAGTCGCTATCAAAAGTATTCACCAGTGATAGACGTGCGAACCCATCCTCTATGTCTGCCGAAACGGTACGCCAGTCGTCCATCGAGGCACCCCAAAATGAGGTTTCCGACGGCGGTGCAAAAGCTTGGACCGACGCCAGGATCGTACCGGCAATGGTGGCCAGGCTTGGGGTCGGCAGCCTCTGGAGGATCACACAGATCCTGGGCAAACAGCCCGCAGGAGGTTCCGTTGATCCCAAAGGACTAAGCAGAAGCGCCTTCGTCACCGGAAGCACGGGACTAGCACTCGGTGCAGCACTGCTTCTTGGCTCACAACCCGCAGCAGCCGCGGTGAAAGAACGCGACCCATGGCTCGAAGGCAAATCGCCCCACAAGGGCACCGGCAGAAAACTAAATGTCAAGGAGATTCGGGCCGAACTCGACAGCAGCCATGGAACAGCGGCTCTGGCCGGTATCGGAGCATCCAGGTCATCGAAGGCCCAGGCGATAGGCGCCAAAATGCGCGATACGACGCGCAAACTGTCCCGCACCGCTGAAACAGCGCGCGACAGGACCGGCACAGCCGGAACGGTGCACCCGCTCGACGGTGGAGGCTCTCTCTATATAGTCGCAAGCTACGACGACGAGGCGGTTTCTTCATACCAGCGGATGGTACTCCCGAATGGGCAAGTCAAAACCCGGATCCAAGCTTTCAAGTTGGAGCCAGAAGGACGTGCTGAGGATGGCAGTGGCGGAGTAATGACCTTGGTGTCCATCATCGAAGACGGCTACGAGTCGCAGGTAGGCGCAGCTGCCGTGTCGAGTTCAAGCAGCAACCCCTGCGGAGGTTCCGCCTGCAACCGCTGCCGCTGCCAGTCGTGGAACACTAACTGCCTGGTGGGCTGTTGCGGCCCTTGCGCCGCTTCAATCCGATGGTGGGGTCCCTTCGTGGCTTGCGCACTAATCTGGTGCAACTTTTGCGTCAGTGATTTCCACAGCTCCTGCTGCACCGGGCGTGCATGCGTGTACCAAGCGGGCAGCAATTGCTAGGCTCGACAATGAGGAGAGTGGCATGACTACCGATACAGCAGGACAACGGGTGGACGTTGCTCGGAAAACACTTGCCGCGATCTCGGCGATAGTGGTGGCCGCGCTAATCTATCTATACCGCCCCGACGAGGGCAGTGCGGCCGTCGTGGGTGGATGGGCATTTCTCCTTGTATGGGGATCCGCAACCATGGCGTTGGTTCAGTCGACTGGGTCGCAGTTTTCGCGTGATGGACGGACCGCGGCCAAACGTTCGAATGGTCTGCGGCTGCAGTCGCTCGCCTATGGGGTAATCATCGGGCTATTGGTTGCCTCCCTTGCCGCCGAAGGCGGATTCGGAATCGGCATACAGCCAGAAATGCTCTGCTGGCCGATACTTATTGCTTTCGGAGTTCCTGCTCTGCTGAGGGCTGCAGGTGGCGATAAGGACCCCTCGGATCAAGCAAGAAAGGTGCCAGCAACAACGTCGCCAGTCTGAGAAAGGTCTCGAGGCACCTCGTGACGCCGGCTCTCCTTGAAGAAGTAGCCGCAGGTGAGCGAACAGGGGGCCGCATCCCTTCGCGGAGGCGGCCTTCGCCGTCTCGCTGATACGCGAAAAGCGACGCCGGTCCATCCCTGCTCATAACCTTGATCGTGGTGGCCGGGGTGCTGGCGATGACTAGTGACGCATGGGTGGACACCATGCAGAGCCTCGTCTGGAATCCGATGGCTGCCGTCCCTGGGTCGAGTCTCGACGAAATTTGGGATGCCATGTTGGCTGCGAACGAACCGCTGGCCCACGCTCAGGTCGATGTGTTCCCCTGGGGGATCACATCGGTGGTATCTGTTCACCACGCGAATGTGTCAATCACATGATACGGTCGATTGTATCAGTGAAGTGACACAATTGGCTTGGGGGTACAGAAATGGCGTGGTTGCACTTCGTAGTGTGGGGGCCGGTGTATATGGGTATTGGACTCGCTCTGGCGTGGTGGGGGATTCGAGGCCGCAAGAACGGGCTGCCGGGGGGCCGCTTGAGCGTCGTCACCTTTGCGACTGGCCTGTTGCTATTGATTGTTGGTATCGGCTTGCGGCTGATTTCTGGACCGTTTTCATTGCGGCTCGATATACCCACTGAATTCTGGGAGTGGTACCGAGACTACCGGTTCATTGTCCCGTTGCTGCTCGGAATTCTTGCCATGTCAGTTCTTGCTCTCCCAGTTCGAGCTCGAACCGGGAGGGGCACTGCAAACCTCGCGCCACGGACCCCCCTGAGCTTTACGAATAAGTGGTGGTTGATTACTCCTGGGCTCGTGCTCAGCCTTATTGTCACGCTCACCATTGCGGCGGGTATGGCTTCGGAACCAGATGCCAGGACCGGCCGATACACGATGTATTTCGTGGACACAGGCGGGGGGCGGAGCATGGGGACTGGTATTTACGGGTGGTTCAGCTCCCTGCCTAGTCTGATCCTTCTGGGCATCATGATGGTAGTTGCGGCTATAGCCCTGTTCCTCATCGCGCGTCCAGCACTAAACGATGATCAAGAGCAAGATGCCCACACTCGAATCATCCGGACGAGCAACGTTCTTATGGTCGGAACGGGAGCACTTCTCTGGCACCTAGGACTCATCTTCGGATCACTGGCCGCCACTGCATCCCTGAGAGGGAACTTTTCTACCTCTCAGGGAAACGTCAGGTCATGGACAACGTTCGCTGCGCTGGAGCCGACGCTCAACATCGCCTCGATTGTCGCCCCAGCACTCGGGTTTGCGCTCTGGGGTGCGGTGACCCTATCTGCAATCCCATCACGCCGGAGGGCGTTAGTTGCAGGGCGACCATGATCATCACGCTGTCGGGCGCGGCCCCACCAACGGAGCAAATCCGAGATCAGATCCGCGGTCTGATCGCTTCAGATGTACTTGGGGCTGAGGAACGTCTCCCTTCGGTGCGTCAACTAGCCAGAGACCTCGGAGTTGCTCCAGGCACCGTTGCAAAGGCATATCGGGCGCTTGAAGCCGAAGGTTATCTCATTGCTCGCACCGGCGGAGGAACCCGTGTCAGTCCACACGCGGTGACAACTCCTCGGGTAGTGCTTGAAGCGGCACGCGAACTCGCCCAGATTAGCACCGCCGCGGAGACAAGCTTGGACGACACTATCCGCATCCTTCGTGCAATCTGGCCCGCACCAGAATAGACTCCTTCATCATCCACGTTGAACTAGCTTGATTACGGTCATCAGGGGGACCTGGTTATCGCCAGCCGAAAGTAGGGCCAGGAACGCCAACTGAGAACAGGGCCACCGACCAAGATGGCAGGTGATCAATTTGGATGATTGGGCCCTCGGTCACCGCCGACCCAACGAAGTCCATTCCAGTTACCAGCAGTCAGCCATGTCAGCGTAGAGATAACCAATAAATCTGCTGGGCGGCCCCGGGGTGCCGGGCGGACGACGCGCGCCAGCCGGACCTACCCAGGGGTCGGCCACGATTTACCTAGCCCGGAAGAACTACCTGCCCCTTGCTAAGGATGGTCAGTCCGGACTCCGTCACGGTGTAGCCGCGGCTAAGGTCCAGCTCGCGGTCAACCCCAATCCTGGCACCGGCCGGCACCCTGACGTTTTTGTCGATGATCGCCCGCCGGACAATAGCCCCCGGACCGATGGACACCTTGTCCATCAGCACCGACCCCGACACAGATGCACCTTCGTCAACAAACACATCGGTGGCAAGGATGGACCCCTGCACCTGGCCTCCGGAAACCACTGCACCGTTCGAGACGATCGAGTCGTGAGCTACACCGGAACCGCCTGACGCGCTGCGGACGAACTTGGCCGGGGGAGAGACACTTTGCCGCGTGTAGATCGGCCATTCCAGGTTGTACAGATTGAATAGTGGCAGGGGAGAGATGAGGTCCATGTTGGCGTCGTAGTAGGAGTCGAGAGTTCCGACGTCGCGCCAGTACTGACGGTCCCTGTCCATGGAGCCAGCAATGTCGTTGGAGGTGAAGTCATAGACTGCTGCATCTCCCCGTTCAACGAAATACGGAATGATGTCGCCACCCATGTCGTGCTTGGTGTTCAGCCGGGCAGCGTCTTCCTCGAGGGCCGCGACCAGAGCGTCAGCGGTGAACACATAGTTACCCATCGACGCCAGGAAGCTATTCGGATCGTCGGGCAACCCGGGGGTGCTCTCCGGCTTTTCGACGAACCCGGAAATCCGGCCTGAGCCATCGGTCTGGATGACGCCGAACTGGTCAACCAGGTTCATTGGCTGCCGGACCGCCGCGACACTGGCCGATGCACCGCTGGCAATGTGAGCAGCAACCATCTGCTCGAAGTCCATCCGGTAGACGTGGTCGGCGCCAATCACCACCACAATGTCAGGGTTCGCATCGTGGATCAGATTGAGGGATTGGTAGATGGCGTTGGCACTGCCCAGAAACCAGCTTTTTCCTCGCCGTTGCTGCGCCGGGACCGACGCCACATACTGCTGCAGCTGGGTGGACATGCGCCAGGTCTCGGAAATGTGGCGGTCCAGGCTGTGGGACTTGTACTGGGTGAGCACCACAATTTCCAGGTACCCCGAGTTTACGAGGTTCGAGAGTGCGAAGTCGATCAGCCGGTAGATGCCGCCAAACGGCACTGCGGGCTTCGCACGATCGGCCGTGAGTGGCATGAGTCGTTTTCCCTCGCCCCCGGCTAGGACGATCGCCAGTACTTTTTTCAATGCCACGAATGGCCCCCTGCCCTACTGTTGCTCTTCATTGAGTTATTACCTCTTGATTGACTCACACTAGATGAGATGGCCGCGCTGCACTACGTTTGGAAACGTGCGTATAGACATTGTGACAAAAGAGTTCCCACCCGAGATCTACGGCGGCGCCGGAGTGCACGTTGCTGAGCTAAGCCGAGTGCTGGCCAGCCAGGTGGATTTGCGGGTTCACTGCTTCGGCGCGGAGCGGAGTCCCGATTATCACGGGGCGACCGTGAGCACCTACCTGCCCCCGGCCGAGTTGAACCGCTCGAACGCCGCGGTGCAGACCTTCGGAACCGATCTGGCGATGCTGGACGGGCTGGCTGGCGCGGATGTGGTGCACTCCCACACCTGGTACGCGAACATGGCGGGGCATCTCGCATCCCTCCTGTACGGGGTGCCGCATGTCCTCAGTGCCCACAGTCTCGAGCCGTTACGGCCGTGGAAGGCTGAGCAGCTCGGCGGTGGCTACGCGCTGTCTTCGTGGGCCGAACGAACCTCCTACGAGGCCGCCGCAGCGGTCATTGCCGTCTCGCATGGGATGCGCGCGGATATCCTGCGCAGCTACCCGGATGTTGACCCCGACAAGGTGCAGGTCGTGCACAACGGCATCGATGTGAGCCTCTGGGAACGGGATACCAACCACGACGCCGTCAGGAAGTTGGGCATCGACCCGGACCGCCCCAGCGTGGTGTTCGTGGGACGGAACACCCGTCAGAAAGGCGTTCCCTACCTCCTCCGTGCAGCGGCGCTGCTGGAGCCCGGCGTGCAGTTGGTGCTCTGTCTCGGTGCCGCCGACACTCCCGAGCTGGCAGCCGAAACCGCTCAGCTGATCGCCGAGCTGGAAGCTAAGCGCGGATCGGTGGTGCTGATCGAACGCATGTTGCCCCGGAACGAGCTCATCCAGGTCCTGAGCACGGCGACCGTCTTCGCCTGCCCCTCCATCTACGAGCCCCTCGGCATCGTGAACCTTGAGGCGATGGCGTGCGGCGCGGCAGTCGTTGCCAGCGCCACCGGAGGCATCCCGGAGGTGGTCGACGACGGCGTGACCGGCACCCTGGTCCCGCTGGAACAGGTGACCGACGGTACGGGTATCCCCTTGGATCCTGAACGGTTCGTCACCGACTTCGCGGCGGCCGTAAACGCCCTGGTTGCAGACCCGGACCGGGCCCGCCGGATGGGTGGGGCGGGGCGCCGTCGCGCTGAAGAGCACTTCTCGTGGGACTCGATTGCTGAGTCCACCCTCGAGGTCTACCGTTCAGTGATCCCCAAGACCTGAGCACACCGGCAACCCGGTAGTTCCTGACACCGCCCAGCGTAGGGTGGCGTACCACCATCAACCACGGAGGACTCATCAGTGACCGAACACCCCAGCCCAGTGTCACCGGACTCACCCGACTCACCGGATTCGCCGGACTCAGCAGCTTCGGCGCCTTCGCCCGATGAGGCGAATGTTCCCGAGTTGAATGAGACGGAGGTCGACGAGGCAGTGATGGACGAGTCTGCCGAGAACCCGGCCCTCGACGAGGGGCGGGTCACCACCCCCGTCGATGAAGAGAACGAGGATGACGACCCGCGCCAGGTTTAGGTGCGTCTTTAGCGCTTCGCTTTAGCCTTCGCCTTGCGGGCCAGCACCGTTTTCTCGTCGATGGGGAACGTACCGCTGGCCCGCTGCTGCCGCGCGTAGGCCATCGCTTCGTCCTGGCGTTTCTTCTCCGCGCCGGTGGCAATCGCTGACCGCAGATGTTCAGGGCCGTACCCAAAGGCGTCAACAAGATCGACGGCGTGGGGGCGGATCTTCGCGAGCAGACGGTTGATGTACGGCGAGAGCGTCCGGGCCCGCTGGGTGGAAAGCCGGCCGTTCATCAGATACCAGGCGAGATTGCGCTCAATCAGGCACAACCCAAACAGGTCCCGCACCCAGGTGAGCACCTGTTTGGTGCCCGCGTCATCGACCTGGTGAACCGCGGCGGTGAACGCCTCCCACTGCAGCAGTTCCGCGTGTGCCTTGGCCGTCTCGATCAGTTCGTGCTGATGTTCGTTGAACTTCTCGGCGGCGGCTTCCTGCGGCAGCTTCCGTACCCCGCGCAGCTCGCCGGCCAGTTCAGCGACCATGGCCTCGACGCGGTCGGACAGCAGCTCATGCTGGGTGTGTTCATCCCGCAGCGCGATCGCGGATTTCCGTTCGGATCCGGCGTCGACGACGGTCTGCACTACCCGCCGCAGACCCGAGCGGTGCAGGGTTTTCTCGGCACGCTGGGTGACCACGTAGCGTGCGAGCACACCGAAGTCGACGCCGCTGAACTCTTTCGCGTAATCCGCGAGGAGGCGCTTGGCCACCAGTTGCAGCAGGACGTTGTTATCACCCTCAAAGGTTGCGTAGACATCCATGTCCGCACGCAGGGAGGTAAACCTGTTCTCGGTCAGGAACCCTGCCCCACCACAGGCTTCCCGGCATTCCTGCAGCGTGTCGAGGGCATGCCAGGTCGACAACGGCTTGAGCGCGGCTGCGAGGGTTTCGAGGTCCTGACGATCCTCGTCTGTGTCGTGGGCGCCGGAGAAGACGTCGTCGAACTTGGCCAGCAGTTCCTCGTGGGCGAAGGATGCCGCGTAGGTGGCGGCTATCAGGGGGAGGAGCCTGCGCTGGTGCTGCTGGTAGTCGAGCAGCACCTCTTCCTTGAGGTCCGAACCCGCGTTGAATTGCCGCCGCTCCACTGAGTACTGCACCGCGGTTTTCAGCGCGAGCTTTGTGACAGCCACCGCCGCTCCGTCCAGTGAGACGCGACCCTGCACCAGGGTGCCGAGCATGGTGA
Source organism: Arthrobacter sp. TMT4-20 (assembly GCF_054510775.1). Taxonomy (NCBI): domain Bacteria; kingdom Bacillati; phylum Actinomycetota; class Actinomycetes; order Micrococcales; family Micrococcaceae; genus Arthrobacter; species Arthrobacter sp. TMT4-20. The sequence goes on from NZ_JBTNDW010000010.1 coordinate 144,929, forward strand.
AGAAACGACGTCCGGGAGAAGCAATCGGCGAGGTGTACACGCCTTCACTGTCGACGTTGCCGTAACGGTTGAGCAGGTTGGTGCGGGGGATCCGCACCTTGGTGAAGTGGAGCCGACCGTTGTCGATGCCGTTGAGTCCACCCTTCAGCCCGTCGTCTTCGCCGCCGATGCCCGGCATGAAGTTGCCATCAGCATCGCGAAGCTCAACGTAGAACGCGTGAACCCCATGGTTCACCCCGCCAGTAATGAGCTGCGCAAAGAGGACTGCGGCCCGGCCGTCGATCGCCGCGTTACCGATGTAGTCCTTCCAGGCCGCCCTGAATGGGGTGTGAATCTCGAACTCGTCGGTTTCGGGCTGGTAGACCGCGGTGGTGGCGATGCTGGCGACATCGGACCCGTGTCCGGTTTCGGTCATCGCGAAACAACCCGGGATGTCCATGTTCATGATGCCCGGAATCCACGCCCGGTGATGCTCGGCCGTGCCCAGGTGGAGCACCGCGCTGCCGAAGAGGCCCCACTGCACTCCCGCCTTGATCTGCAACGATGGGTCAGCGACAACCAGCTCCTCGAAGCCCGCAATATTGGCTCCGTGATTGTCCTCACCACCGAGTTCAGCGGGAAACGCCCGGTGCACTGCCTTGTTCTCCACCAGGTAGTGCAGTTGATCAAAGCAGCGGCTCCGCTGGTCTGCGTGGGACTGCCCCTCGATTCGGTGGACTTCCGGGCGACCCGCAAGCTCGCGGGCAACCCGGCGGGTGGCTGCCCACCGGCCCAGCAGCAGCTCACCCAGCGCTTCGACGTCGACGACGGCGCGGTCGTCGTCGTGGATGGCCGCCGTTGCGGGAACGTTGAGCTCGGATCGCGTGGCTGTCTGTGTCATGGGGTGTCCTCCAGAACTGAAATGGTGCTAGCGGGTGTTGGAACGTGATTGGCGATGCCCTCGAAGAGCCAGGTGGTGAGTTGCTCGCTGAGCTGGGCCTCGGTGGGCTTTGTGGGGCCGTCGGGGGTGGCGAGCCACAGCTCGCCGGCCGCACGGACCATGCCGATCGCCGCCTGCGGCCAGAGGGTGAGCGCCGGGCCACCGAGCTGCCTGGCCCGTGGATCGGAGGCGAGGAACGATTTCATCGGACTGGCGAGCATGCTGGTCACCGCCTCGAAGAAGTGGCTCAACAACTCGGACGTTTGGGGGTCAGCAGGATTGGTGAGAGCGTCCGCGGCACCCAACCGGGTGACAAAGGCGTACACATTGGGTGAGGTCTGGGCCATCTGCAGGTATGCCGACACCATCGCGTGGAGCCCCTCGCGTGGTGAGGCCGCCTGCCGTGCCGCATCGAGCACCTTGTCTTGCATCTGGGCGATAACCACCTCGCCCATGGCCTGCTGCAGCCCGGCTTTGTCACCGAAATAGCGGTAGTACACGGATTTGGACGTGCCAGCGGCCGTGGCGATGTCTTCCATCGATGCGCTGTAGCCGAGCGAATGCACCGCGCGGCGGGCGGTTTTCACCAGTGCGCGACGTCGTTTGTCCCGGTGCGCTTGCCACCGACTTGAGCGACCATCGCCGGCTGCCGCGGCGGGACGTGCTGCTGGTCTTGGCGCAAGGGCCTGCTTGTTCACGATACTCAGCGTATCAGGTACGCTGAGTATCGGTAACTCACCGTTTTGGCGAAGGAGAATCACAGCATGGTCGACCAATCAGCAGAGCAGGGCAGCACGCAGCCCTCCACATCCGTCCGCAACGCGGTGGTCATTGGCGGAAACCGGATCCCATTCGCACGGTCCGGCGGGCCTTACGCGTACTCCTCCAACAAGGACATGCTGACCGCGGCGATTGACGGCCTCGTGGCACGGTTCGGTTTGCAGGGGGAGCGGATCGGCGAAGTCGCGGCCGGAGCCGTACTGAAGCACTCACGCGACTTCAACCTCACCCGGGAAGCAGTACTGGGTTCAGCCCTGGCGGCCGACACCCCCGCCTACGATGTGCAGCAGGCCTGCGCGACCGGCCTTGAAACCGTCATCGGCCTGGCCAACAAAATCAAGCTCGGGCAGATCGAATCAGGTATTGCCGGCGGCGTGGACTCAGCCTCCGATGCGCCAATCGCCGTCAGCGAAGGACTACGCCGCGTCCTCCTTGACCTGTCCCGCGCAAAGACCACACCCCAGAAGCTCTCCGTCCTCAGCCGCCTCCGGCCCCGGGACCTCACGCCCAACGCCCCAACAACCGGCGAGCCGCGCACCGGCCTGTCAATGGGCGAGCATCAGGCCATCACCACCGCCAAATGGGAGATCACCCGCGAGGCACAGGATCAGCTGGCGCTGAACAGCCACCACAACCTCGCCGCAGCCTACGACCGGGGATTCTTCTCCGACCTGGTCACCCCGTACCGCGGCGTCACCCGGGACGCCAATCTCAGGGCCGATACCTCGCTGGAGAAACTGGCCAAGCTGAAGCCTGTCTTCGGCAAGGGCGCAGCCGGTGCCACCATGACAGCAGGCAACTCCACCCCCTTGACCGACGGCGCGGCCACAGTCCTGCTCGGTTCAGAAGATTACGCCCGCCGGCACAACCTGCCCATGCTCGCCAACGTGGTGGACGCAGAGGCTGCAGCAGTGGACTTCGTGCATGGCGCCGAAGGCCTCCTCATGGCACCGGTCTACGCGATGCCCCGGATGTTGCAGCGCAACGGGCTAACCTTCGACGATTTCGACTTCTTCGAAATCCACGAAGCTTTCGCCGGTACCGTGCTCAGTTCCCTCGCAGCATGGGAGAACGAAGACTTCTGCCGGAATACGCTGGGACTCGACGGCGCCCTGGGCACCGTCGACCGGAGCAAACTCAACGTCAATGGCTCATCGCTGGCCGCGGGCCACCCCTTTGCCGCGACCGGCGGCCGGATCGTTGCGTCGCTCGCCAAGACACTGGCAGAGAAGGGTTCGGGTAGGGGACTGATCTCCGTGTGCGCCGCGGGCGGCATGGGCGTCGTCGCCATTCTGGAGGCACGCGAACAGTGACTGACAACTACCTGAACCTGGTCAACTCCGGTCCTGCCGGAAAGCTCGCCAAGAAGCTGGGGCTGCCACGACCGGCGGTACTCCGCAGGCACAAACAGAGCGCACCACTGGTCCCCGGACCGTTGCTGGTGCTCGGAGCTGGGGCTGCGGCCGACTCGCTCGCCTCCGAGTTGCTCGGATGGAACCAGGATGTCCGCCGCCACGCCGCGCCCGGTGAGAAGCTCGGCGCCGTCGTCGTCGTGCTGGAAAACGTCACGGCACCCGGTGACCTCGGCGCCCCCATCCTGGAACTCGGTCAGGCGGTGCGCCAGCTTGCGCGTGGCGGCCGCATCGTCACGGTCTCCCGTCCGGCGAAGGAAACCACCGACCCCGCCGAGGCTGCAGCCAGGCAGGGAATCGACGTAATTGTCAGGTCGGTCGGCCGGGAACTGCGTGCCGGTGCCACCGCAAACGGCATTCTGCTCCGCGACGGCGCCTCGGTGCAGGCCGCCGCCGGTGCCCTCAAGTTCCTACTGTCCGGAAAAAGCGCCTTCGTCAGCGGGCAGTTCATCACCGTCCGCGACAGCGGGCAGGCCGGCGGCCAGGACGAGGACCGTCCGCTGGCCGGCCAGACGGCCGTCGTCACCGGTGCTGCCCGCGGTATCGGCGCCGAAATCGCGGCGGTGCTGAGCCGCGACGGAGCGCAGGTGGTCCTCGTGGACGTGCCGGCTGCCGGAGAGCAGCTCGCCGCAGTGGCCAACCGGATTGGCGGGACCGCCCTGCAGTTGGACATCACCACTACTGACGCTGCCGCGAGGATACTCGAGCATGTGCAGCAACGGTATGGCTCCCTGGATCTGCTGGTGCACAACGCCGGAATCACCCGCGACAAGCTGCTCGCGAACATGGACACCGCCCGATGGGACTCGGTACTGGCAGTGAATCTTGAGTCGCAGCTGCGAATCAATGAGACGTTGCTCGGCTCCGAGGTGTTTGCTGCAACTGGCCGGATTGTCTGTCTCGCCTCGACCAGCGGCATCGCAGGCAACCGTGGCCAGTCCAACTACGCAGCCTCCAAGGCCGGGGTGATCGGCATGGTGCGCAGCACCGGCGTGGCCCTTGACGGCACCGATCGCACGATCAACGCCGTCGCGCCCGGATTCATCGAAACCGAGATGACAGCGAAAATGCCTTTCGCCACCCGTGAAGCGGCACGCCGCCTGAGCAGCCTGCAGCAGGGCGGACTGCCCATCGATGTGGCTGAGACCATTGCATTCCTCGCGTCGCCGGCCGCTGCCGGCGTCAATGGAGAGGTGCTCCGCGTGTGCGGACAGTCCCTGGTGGGCGCGTGAGCGAGCTGGTCCTGGACTCGGTTCCAGGACTCCCGTCGCTGTACCGCAGCGCCCTGATCAGCAGTGTTCCACTGCCGTGGGCCCGCGGGCGGTCGGCCAAAGGTTCAGGCATCCCGGAACTGCCGACCGTCCGGCATAGCGTCGCAGGAGTCCAGGCTTCGGTCGCCGACCTGACCAGGTTCCAGCAGTTGATCGGGGCGCCAGCCCACGACCTGCTGCCGTCTGGTTTCATCCACACCATTGCGTTCCCGGTGGCGATGAGCGTCATGGCACGAGCGGATTTCCCGCTGCCGCTGCTCGGAATGATCCACCTCCGAAATTCGGTTGAACACCGGCGAGCGATTCACTTCAGCGAAAAACTCAGCATTTCCGCCTGGGCTGAAGACCTGCGCCCCCACCCTTCCGGCGCCCAGGTGGACCTGGTCACCGAAGTCACCGTGGCGGGCGAAGCCGTGTGGACCGGCCGCTCCACCTATCTCGCGAAAGGGTCACGGCTGGCGGGCGCAGCTATCGCACCGAAAGAGGAACGGACCACCTTCGTCCCACCCCAGCTCACCACCCTGTGGGACCTCCCGGGGAGTACTGGGCGCAGCTATGCGGCAGTGTCGGGGGATTACAACCCGATCCACCTCAATGCCCTGGCGGCCAAGGCACTCGGGATGAAGCAGACCATCGCTCACGGCATGTATCTCGCGTCGCGCATGGTCCAGGAGAGCAAACCGGCCGGGGTGGAATCATTCGCCTGGAGCATCGACTTCCGGTCACCGGTGCTGCTGCCCGCCCGGGTGGCCTTGGCCATCACGCCGCATCAGGAAGCTGGCACCTGGCGCGGAGCCGAGATCACCGCCTGGAATGCCCGTCGCGCCCGCGAGCACTTTACGGGCACCCTCACCCGGCTGGCCGGAACAGACTAGCCGAGCAGGTCCTGCCCATGCGGCACCAGCTGCCCTTCCCACTCACCGGTGGGGAGGGCAGCTGGCGTTGGACGTCTGTCGTTCGGGCCTAAACTGTGATCATGAGCGAGAACGTACCCCTGCTTACCCGTGCCCGCACCCTCGACGCCGCGGACCCCCTGTCCAGTTACCGGTCCAGGTTCGAGGGTCATGACGATCCCGACATTGTTGCCTATCTGGACGGCAACTCGCTGGGCCGGCCACTGACCGACACGCTGGGACGGCTTGAGTCGTTTGTTCGCGAGCAGTGGGCAGGCAGGCTCATCCGGGGCTGGGATGAAGGCTGGCTGGACCTGCCGGAGCAGGTCGGTGACCTGATTGGGCGGGTGGCGATCGGTGCCGCGGCAGGCCAGTGCACGGTCGCCGATTCGACCAGTGTGTTGCTGTACAAACTTGCCCGTGCAGCGGTCGCCGCCCGGCCCGGACGCACCGAGATCGTCATTGACCGGGACAATTTTCCCACTGACCGTTTCATCATGGAGGGTATCGCCGCCGAGCGGGGACTCCAGCTGCGCTGGGTGGAACTCCAGTACGACGGCGGTGCTACCCCCGCCGACGTCGCGGCAGCCGTCGGCCCACAAACAGCGTTGGTGGTACTCAGCCACGTCGCGTACCGCTCAGGGCACCTGGCCGACGTCCCCGCGATCACCGAGGTGGTGCACGACGCCGGCGCACTGGTCCTGTGGGATTTGAGCCACTCCGTCGGCTCGGTGCCCGCCGAGCTCGACCGATGGAACGTGGACTATGCAACGGGGTGCAGCTACAAGTACCTCAACGGCGGTCCCGGCGCTCCCGCCTGGGCTTATGTGGCCCAGCGGCATCTGGAGGATTTTCAGCAGCCGATCCAGGGGTGGCTTGGCAGCGCCGACCCCTTTGGCATGGGCTCGGATTTCGAACCCGCCCCGGGGATCAGGCGGATTATCTCGGGCACCCCGCCCATCATCGGGATGCTGGCAATGCAGGACATGCTCGGGCTGATTGCCGAGGTGGGCATGGACGCAGTCCGCGCCAAATCCGTGTCGCTGACCTCGTTTGCGGTGGAAGCGGTGGACGCGCTGATGGGGGAGCACGGCGTCGTCGTCACCTCTCCGCGCGACCCGGGACAGCGCGGGAGCCACATCACCATCGACCACCCCGGCTTCAAGGACCTGATCCCCGAGCTGTGGGCGAAGGGGGTCATCCCGGACTACCGCAACCCCGCGGGTATCAGGCTGGGACTCTCGCCGCTGTCGACGTCGTTCGAGGAGACCTACTTCGGAATCCAGCGGATCGCCGAAAGCCTGCCTCCCGCCTAAACCCCGGCGAAGAAGCGGACTTCTCGGCATTCCGTCCCGGCTTCACCCAGAAGCGGCCGCCGCAGCAAGGTTTGCCATGGTGCAAGCGGCGGTTCTGAGCCTATCGGCCGCTTCGTTGTCGGCTAACCCTCACACTCGGCGCAGTACTTGTCGCCGTTCTTCTCGCGTGCGAGCTGTGTGCGGTGCTTCACCAGGAAGCAGGACATGCAGGTGAATTCGTCTTCCCGTTCGGGGATCACCGAAATAAGGAGCTCTTCCTCAAGGACGGCACCTGGAAGATCGAAGCCCTCAGCGGTGTCGCTTTCATCGGTGTCGATCGTGGACGACTGGGTGGTGGCGCTGCGTTGAGCCTGAATCGCCTCAAGCGATTCATTGACAGGCTGGTCTTCGGGCCTGACGCGTGGTTCGTCGTAGTCAGTTGCCATGCGGGCGGTGCTTCTCCTTCAGTTGTGTGATCAATCAGAGTACAGGGAGCGCCAGCGGAAAGTGGCGGCTTACGCTAACAGCGTGTGGGATACAGATTAAGTTCCCCGATTGTCAAGGGACAAGGTAGCAGGGACGACACTCAGTAGCGCAATCGCGCGGCTGATCGGGCCGGACGCACCCGGTTGGGCCCACCTCACCCGGTCGGTCCGCCTCACCCCTACCTTCCCGCAGCAACTGCCGTCCGGCACAGAACCGCCGGAAGAAGCCGGCAAGGCTGTGCCGGACGGCAGTTTCCGAGCCGGGATGCACCACCGGGTTCGTTACTCTAAAGAGATGGCCACAGTTATCCTCGTGCGGCACGGCCGCACCACAGCGAATGCCGCCGGACTCCTCGCCGGGCGGACCGTCGGCGTGAACCTGGACCAGGTCGGACGTGACCAGGCAGCCCTGACGGGTGACCGTCTGGCTGCCGTCCCAGTCGTCGGCGTGGTATCGAGCCCACTCGAGCGGTGTCAGCAGACCGCCCAGTTCATCCTCGATCGTCAACTAGGCAACCCGCTCACTCCCATCGACCCCGATCTGACCGAATGTGATTACGGCCAATGGCAGGGACGCACCCTCAGCGACCTTGCGACCGAAGACCTGTGGACCGTTGTGCAAGCCCAGCCCTCCGCGGTGACCTTTCCCGGCGGCGAATCCATGGCAGCAATGCAGGCCCGGTCCGTAGCCGCGATTCGCCGCCACGATGCGGCCTTCGAGGCCGAGCACGGGGCAGGTGCGGTGTGGGTGGCGGTGAGCCACGGTGACATCATCAAGTCGATCCTCGCTGACGCACTCGGGATGCACCTGGACCTGTTCCAGCGCATCAATGTGGGGCCGGCCTCCGTATCGATTGTGCGGTACGGCACAAGCCGGCCGAGCGTCTATGCCACCAACACCGATGCCGGGGATCTGTCCTGGTTGTCGACAACGGTCCACGCGGCTGATGCACCGGTCGGCGGCGGCGCGGGACCGCAGCCCCCACGAACCTCAATCACCTAAAATAGCTGTATGCCTACTAAAGTTCATGAGTTCACCTGGCCTGATCGAGTTGTTGTCGGAACGATCGGCGCTCCGGGGTCGCGCACGTTCTATCTCCAGGTACGTGCCGGGGCGCAGATCGTCAGCATCGCCCTGGAAAAGCAGCAGTCGGCCCAGCTTGCCGAGAAGATCGACGAGATTCTCGACCAGCTCATCACCCTGGAGGGCAACCCGTTCAGCATTCCTGCGAGCACTCCCATTGAACTGGTCGACAATGACCAGCTCGAACCCGTGGAAGAGCAGTTCCGCACCGGGGCCCTGACTCTCGGTTGGGACCCATCGACAGTTCAGCTGGTCATCGAGGCCTACCCGATCACCGAGATTGATACTGAGGACGACGGCGACGCCGTTGATGAGTCGATCGGCGCAGAAGGGGTCGAGGTGTCCGAAATGCTACTGGTCCGGATGCCGGTCGGTACCGCCCGCGCATTCGCGAAACGCACCCGCGAGATTGTCGACGCTGGCCGCCCCACCTGCCCGCTGTGCGGGGAACCGGTCGACATCGATGGGCACACCTGCACCCTTCCTGAGGCCTGATGCCGACGCCTGACCTTGCGACGGCCGAGCTTACGCTCACCGGTCGCATCACGACAGCGTCGAACGCCACGTTCCTGGGCAGTATCGGCACCGAGGCGGTCGTCTATAAACCCATCGCGGGGGAGCATCCGCTCTGGGATTTTCCCAGCGGAACCCTGGCGCACCGGGAGGTCGCCGCGTACCTGGTCTCGCAGTCGTTCGGCTGGAACGTCGTGCCCTTCACCTGGCTGCGTGAGGGCCCGCTGGGCAAAGGAATGGTGCAACTCTGGCAGGAGCAGGACCCGGAGCAGAACCCCGTGGACCTCGTTCCCTCCCACCGGGTGCCCGAGTCGGGCTGGAAACAGGTGTTGGAGGGCCAGGACGAAAACGGTCGGATGGTCGCCCTCCTTCACGAGGACACGCCGGCATTGCGGCGGATGGCAGTGTTCGACGTCGTCGTCAACAACGCCGACCGCAAAGGTGACCACATCCTCGCGATGGGCGACGGGCACCGGTACGGGGTCGACCATGGGCTCACCTTCCACAGCGACCACAAGCTGCGCACGGTGCTGTGGGGATGGCTGGGCGACCCCCTGACCGCGGATGAGCTCGACGGTATTGACCGGGTCAGTGTGGGGCTGACCGGTGATCTTGGTCGCGCCCTTGCGGACCTGCTCAGCGCGGAGGAGATCGCTTCGCTGGCCGCGCGCTGCGACAAGCTGCGCGCGGACGGGCGTTTTCCGGCGCCGAGCGGACAGATGTCGGCGGTACCCTGGCCACTGTTTTAGGGATGTGCCGTGATGGATCTTGAGGTGTCAACGGGACTCGTCATTCCCGAGCGTGAACTCGGCTGGCGCTTCTCCAGATCATCCGGGCCGGGCGGGCAGCACGTGAATACCTCCGACAGCCGGGTCGAGTTGTTTTGGAACATTGCGGACTCGACGGTCCTCTCCGACGAGCAGCGCGCGATGCTCCTCCACCGGCTCAGTCGCAACATCGTTGCCGGAACGGTCACCGTCGTCGCCTCCGAGCAGCGTTCCCAGCTGCGCAACCGCGACACGGCAATGCGCAAACTCGCCGATCTGGTCACCGTGGGACTGGCTCCCGACGCCAAACCTCGGCGTCCGACCAAGCCCACGCGCGGCTCCGCCCGGCGGCACCTTGCCGCGAAGCAGCAGCGGTCGGCCACGAAACGCAACCGGCAGCGCCCGACCGCCGACTAGGGTGGTGGTGGCCCCTGGATGGTCGTGGCCCCTGAAAAATCACCCACCCGAGGTCCCGGCCAGCCGTCGTGGCGCAGGTGCGTGCTAGTAACTGGATCAACCTGGTTCATGAACCCCTGGCCCGCGGCGGAGGGAGTCGACCACAGCCGTATAGTGGACCCACCGATTGCATCACTTCCTGGGGGAACAAATGACTGCACCTACTCCGGCGCTAGCTGTGCCCGACCCGCCGCTCTTTCTGCCGCACTACGGCGCATCACCGAGGGTTGCAGTGCAGCGCTTCTTCAAAAAGTACGCCACGACATCGGGGCGGGCCAGCCGCAGCGAATTTTGGTGGTGGGTTCTCGTCTCAGGAATTGTGTGCAGCCTCCTGAACCTATTGATGACTTCTGGCGGCCGTGTTTATCCATCATTCGGGCACCTCACTGCTGAACCAGTTGTTGCCATCGGGTACGCGTTATTCCTGCTCTGGATAGTGGCCACAGCCATCCCAAGCATTGCCTTGGGTGTCCGTCGACTTCACGACGCCAACGAAAGTGGATGGCTACTATTGACAGTCGCAATACCGGTTGTTGGTCAGCTGGTGCTGCTCTTCCTGCTGATCCTCGGCCCGAATGCGGAAGGTCGTCGGTACGATGAGCAACCTTCAGATGATGGAGCGATCCGCTCCTAGCCTGGCTTGAGCAGTTCTGCGTCCGCCTCGATGACACCCGCAGTGACAGAAGGATGACGCGATGCCAGAGTCGCAGCTACAGACTAAATACATGAACCCCACGGAGGTCGCTGTGCGTCTCTCGGTCATGCCCTCTGGTGTGCGGCAGCGGGGCACAGCGCCCAGCCATGTGACCAGTTCAGGGCCGGCAACCGTCTCCCGGGCTCTATCGCCGCTGCGACCAGCAACGTAGGGTCAGATGATGAGGGAAAACACGACTCCACTGTCAGGTGCGTTCTTTAAGATGGTGCTCGCCGGCGGAATCATAGGAGCCGTAATTGTGCTCGTCTTCGCTGTAGCGGGGTGGCTGAATCCGTCTCCGCTGGCAGTCACAGCTTCCATCTGGGCGCCAGTGTACGGGTTCTTCATGGGCTTGGTGGTGGCAGCTTCGGCAGCTGCGCCGGCCATCGGACTGCACGCCCTGGCTGCAGCCAAAGCCCCTAAGCTTCGTGCCGCGGCGGCGGCCTTCGGTGGTGCGGCGGGACCGGTAGCAGCATTCAGCCTGGTCATGGGGGTGTCCTTGGCCGACTCACGTGTGGCGGCAATCTGGTGGATGCTACTACTACCGGTCGCGTCCCTTGCCGCTGTCTACTTCACGAGGCCGCTCCGGGAGCCGGAACAGCAAGGGGTCGCCCTAGATAGCTCAGAGCCCTAGGCAGCCCCCACGCTATTCCCCGGCGCTCTGGAGAATGAATCCGGTGACGGCGAAATCCTCGGGCAACATCACCGCTGTAGACATGTACATGGTCGAGACGCCCAGGGATTCCGAGGGCGCGTCTGACCACTGCTTGACCTGAAGGGATAGTGTTGAGCGAAATCGGTGATGGGGGATCACAATAGGACGACCGACACACGCCGCAACCTCGATCATAGCGGCACTCATGCTGAGCTCCTGCGGAGTAGGCCAGGCTTTTACCGATGCCGTTGGTGAGGAATCGCTGGACACAGCGGAGGTAGTCGCCTCGGCTTCGGCGGCTGCTGACCTCCAGGCGGAGCCTCTTGATCTGGGGCTTGACCCGTCGGCGGTGATTATTGCAGGCGAAGGCGATGCCGAGACGCTCAACCGGATCGGGTGGGAGGGCACCGAGCTTCCTGTTGGTGAGTACACTGCCCACCTCCAGTGTCGTGGCACGAAGGATGTCACTTTTACCTACCATCCCGTTGATAGTGGGGGTGTGCTGCAAAACTTCAGTTGCGGCGCCCCACAACAAATCAAGGTCTCAGCGCCTGAACCCGGCTATTTCCTGGGATTCAACGCACGGGCTGACGCGACCGAAGGCATCGAATACATCTTCGCGGTCACCGCTTTGGACTACCAACACAGCTAGCAACGCAGCGATTGCACTATCAGCGCATGGGAAACGGTATGACCCGCCATGTACTTTCACCGCTTCGCTCCGCCTCAGCTCCGCCTCATCCTCCGGCTTAGCTGGGACCAGCCCCAACCAGTCCTCCGCTAACGCTGCCGATCGGTTCTTATCAACTAGCTCATCGGGGCGGGTTTGATTAGTGATCGGCCACCACCGGTGATCAGACGAAAGCTCGGTTCATCACCGCTGCAGTGTCTGAAACGCCCTCCGGCAACAGGTGAGAGTAACGGTCGATGGTGGTGCTTGGGTCCGCTTGCCGGTCTTTTTGTCGACCCAGCGTAGCTAGACGGTGGACCCGTCTTTGCGGGGACGTCTTCCGATGTTGGCCATGCTGATTCTATGGTTCTACTGCGCCGACGGCCCATCGGAAGCAACCGGGTCGCGTTGTCAAAGGGCCACTGTGGTCGAGGGCATAAAAAAACCCCGGCGGACCGGGGTTTTTTCACTGTGCGCGGAGGGGGACTTGAACCCCCACCACGGCGTGTCGTTCTAGGCAAAAGGCCCGGAAACACGAGGAACTTGCCACTTCTTACATCGAGTTAACTCGCTATGAAACGCGACTTCTGACCACGCCGACCACGCGAAACATTCAACGATTTGATCTTGCGTGCCCGCGAAGAGGTCATCCGCATAGAACCCTTGACGGACAAACTGGTCTCCGTCATGAGAGAGAGTCGGTTCAATGTCGGAGTCACAGGCAAGAACAGAGTTCATGAGCCCCAAAGAGGTTGCCATCCGTCTAGGAATATCCGAACGGTCTGTGCGGGAAAAGGTGTACCGCGGCCTTTGGCCTCACCTAAGGTTCGACCAAAGGACAGTTAGGTTCTCTGAAGAGAACCTTGCCGAGATCATTTCTATGTCACGGCGATCAGGGGCAGTCGCTGCAGAGGTACCCCGGGCGCTGGATCCAAGTATCGAATTGGCGGCGCTCTTGAGGGGCCGCAGAGCGGGATAGCCAATCCGATTTGGACGCAGCATCGTTGTCGTCAGTTCCCCTGGGCCAGCCCCTTCCATGAATTTGATCGGAGTAAGGAATGAATCTTCAAGCGGGTGTTTGGGTCAGTCGCTATGTCGTTGCCCTCCGCGATCCCTTGATCACTTTGGAGTCTCGCGCGGAAGTTGAAAAAGCTGCCGCCGAGCTATCCGGGAGAGACCCGCATTGGATGGCCGTATGGGTCTCCGGCTTCCTCTCGGACATCGTCCGATCCCTTGATCCAGACGACCTCTGGCGCCAGCTAACTGTCCGGGACGGGAAGACGCTGCACCCCGATGGCAGCCCTTTCGGCAGCTACGTCGACACCACTGACATCGTGCATGCCAGCCATGACGACATCCGCTCCGACCTTGGCCTGGCTGCTCTTGAGCACCGCCTGGATGATCAGTCCGCGGCGCTCATTGCTGTTGCCGGCACCGGCTGGAAGCTGACCCTCGAATGGCTGCGAGCAAACCTGGTGACCGACATTGTCCTGGACGAAGCCCAGGGCAAAGTCTTCTTCGAGACGATCCACTCCGCCCTGCGCTGGTCCATCCACCGCCGCCGCCTGTTTGTGGGCTGGGATGATGAATTCGTACCCATCTCCGGCGTCGCATGGGCCGACCGTGCTGACAAGATCATCACGGGCGAGGCCTGGGATGAAGCCCGCGCTGCCCGGTTCCTGAGGCTGGCAACCCAGCCGCAAGGAACTTACGCCCAGTTCCTCTAACGGGGACGCCGCTACACTTGGGGCTTCCTGCTGCCCTGAAGCATCAGCACCCGACCTCGTCTCCGACATGAAGCTACAGCGAATGTTGGGCACGGGGCGGACAGAAGATGTCGGCGACAATCACGTCTTCAACGACGTCGCCATCCACGTGCCGGCACTGGCCAATATGGTTCAAGCCGTCCGGTCATCCGCAGCAGACACCCTGAAACAGGTCCGCAACGCCGCCAACGGACGCCTCTGCCACTCGCTAGGAAGGTTCCGGCGCCCCGGGGCCCGCAAAGAGTGGATGAACTGGCTTGCCTAAGTCGCCGTCCGCCACTGGCCGCTCCCCATCGAACAGGTCGTCGAGTTTGTCACCATCGCCAAGGCACTCGACTGGGGGCGCACCGATGAGGCACCTCACGGATTCCGAGCTTGGCCGCGAGAAGAGCGCATCGGGCTCCTCGCGAGCACAGACAAACCAGCGCTGATTGCGCCCCTGGCAGCCTGGATGACCGCGTATCGGCTAAGCCTTCAGCAGGGAGCAGCGCTGACGGCCGCAGCCTGAACAGTTCGGGTTCCGGCGCTCCTAGTCTGCCGGGCTCGGATTTTCTGCGCACATGATGGTGGGTGTGCCCCAGACGTTATCTGCGTGCCCGTGGTCGCGACAATCTTCGAGCCGAAGCCGGTTTGCGCCGGTTAGGTCTACCGTGATCTCCATTGGCTCATCGAAAATGCCGGGTGTCTCTTCTCAGAGATCAGCATGAATTTATTGAGAGAGCCCACGGGCGGGCGGTTCGCTGCCGCCAGCATCGCGGAAGGCGGAATCTCCATCCGCGCCGCCAAACCACTCTCAGAAGACACCCAGCGAGAGCTCCGTGGCCACGACTTTTACCCGGCAGACATCGCCAGCTGGCCTGGCCTGTAAGAGACCTCTAATGGCAACGCTCTCGCGGAAATGCTTTTCGTCGCCCGCTACTTCCCGGCGGCATGGACTGGTACATCGTAGAGATCGACCAGAAGAACGGCGAAGCCTTTGGCTACGTTGACCTGGGTTACGGCGGAGAGTTCGGCTACATCGGCATGCAGGAGCTGGAGTCGGTTCGCGGCCAGCACGGCCTGCCGATCGAACGCGATCTGTGCTTCACCCGGGCACGAAGGCCAAAGACTGCATCGAGGAGTACCGGGACAAGACAATCAAGCCTCGCGAGACAAAAGCACCGGTGCGAATTTCGGCAGTTCCGGCCGGGGCAGCGGTTCAGAGCCTCAGCGACGCGAGGGGAGCGCCGAAGCCGATGCCCTTCCGGCCCGCGCGGGAGCCGACGATCTCTTCCAGACCGGCGAAGGCACCGGCGACGATGACCAGGACGTTCTTCGTATCGATGGTGAGCATCTCCTGGTTCGGATGCTTCCGACCGCCCTGCGGTGGCACCAAGGCAGCGGTGCCCTCGATGATCTTCAGCAGCGCCTGCTGGACACCCTCGCCGGAGACATCCTGAGTCATGGAGGCCTTCGTGTTCTTGCGGGCGATCTCGTCGATGTAGATGATGCCCCGCTCGGCACGGTTGATGTCGAAGTCGGCGGCCCTTGATGAGCTTCAAGAGGATGTTCTCGACGTCCTCGCTGTCGTAGCCGGCCTCCGTGGGCGCGGTGGCATCAGCGACCGCGAAGGGGACGTTCAGCCGGCGGGCGGGGGTCCGCGCCAGGTAGGTCTTGCCGCTGCCAGTCGGTCCGAGGAGCATGACGTTGGACTTCGTGATCTCGACGTCGCAGCCGATGGTCTCGGACGTGGTGCCCTGGACCCGCTTGTTGTGGTTGTAGACGGCCACCGACAGGGTGCGTTTGGAGGAGTCCTGGCCGACGACGTATTCGGTCAGGAAGTCGAAGATCTCCCGCGGCTTGGGCAGCACGAAAGCTTCATCCGTCCCCTTGTCCGTGACCTCATCCTCGAAGATGTCGTTGCACAGGCCCGCACTCGTCGCAGATGTAGACCCCAGATCCGGCCACCAGCTTCTGGACATGCTTTTGGCCGTGCTGCAGAAAGAGCACTTCAACAGTTCGTGCTCTTCGCCGATACGCGCCACGCAAACTCCTCTTGCGATGCCCCTGCAAAGGGTGGACCCTTCCCCGGACGGCACCTCGATCCGACGGTCGCTGAACTCGAAACGATCGAAGCCCAAATCCGCGCCGCACTAGAAGCTCAAGGGCTCGCCGAGACCGTCCGTTTCGGCATCGAGGAGAACGGCCTGACCGTGCGCATCGTGAGCTCCGAGGCGTTCTTCAGCCCAGACAGCGCTGTGCTGCAGGACCAGGCCATCGAGGTCATCAACGCCGTCACCCCACCAATCAAGGGCAGCGGCCGGATCGTCGACGTCGAAGGTCACACCGCCAAGCAGCCGGGAAACCAGCCGCTTCGTGACTGGGAGCTTTCCTCGGACCGGGCCGTCGTTGTGGTCCGACAAATGACCGAGCAAGGCGGCATCGACGGGAAGCTGATTTCCGCACGCGGTTACGCCGGCAACCGGCCTGTCTTAGACAGCACCGCGCCACAGGACATGGAAGCGAACCACCGGGTCGACGCCATCGTCCAATCTGACGAATCCGACGCCGTAAAGGCGCTCATCCCCGAGATTGCAGCTAATAAGGACCTCTAAAAGTTCGCTTTTTCGAGGGCGGAATTATCGAGGCTTCACCCCGACGATACGGGCACCCGGGTCTACTGCGTCGGACTGCAAGGCGGCTGCAACGGAGACCCCGACCATTTCGCGGAGGTCCTCAAAGGAGCTCACCAAGGAGCTCACCAAGGAGCCGACCGACGAGGGCGGCAAATTGCAGAGCAGGAATTTCTCACGATGTTCTGGCACCACGTCCGGATACTCTGATTTCCAGTGGCCATCATCTCTCCAGCCATGATCAGAATCGACAAGCGTGACCGTTTGGCCCTCCCCATGCCAAAACGAACCTGAGGCTTGAAGGAGAATGCTTACGGGCCGCGGCCCCCACTCGGAATCTGGCTTCCAACCCTGCAGATCCCAAGCTTCGCCCCAGTAGGTGGAAGTGGTAGTCACTAACCATCCTCCCGGAAATTGTTCCGGCTTCGATTGAGGCCCTGTCACGTAGACGGGTTTCAGAGGGATACCTCGCTCGACGAGCAAGGCAGCCAACTCCTTCGTCCAATCAGCAGACCTGCCGGCGTATTTGGTTTCGAGCGACGCCTGTTCAGCTGCTTCAAGTCTGGCCTGATGTCCGAGGAGTTCCGATGCGTCATCTAGTAGTCCCATGCGTGCAGAATACCCGTGTCCCGAGGGGCACTACCGCCAACCCCCGGCCTAGTCGTACCTTTTTCTCGGCTCATTTCCGCCCGTGCAGACTTTTCTGACTCTCCGCACACATGAGGAATATGTGCGCCAACCATCTCCGAGTTCAGCAGATCATCAACTGATGGCGAAGAAAGCCGCGGCTCCGTCCAAAGACACCGCCCGCCCGAAGCCGAAGACCATCGAGGTCTATGACTTCAGCTGCCCGACCACCCTCGCTCGAGAGCACGCCCGTGTCCTGGAACTGGCCTTCGAGACGTTTGCCCGGCAGCGGGGGACCTAGCTCACCGCCAAGGTCCGGGTGAAATCCTCGGTCGTCTCGGAGTCCGTGGATATGAAGACCTACGACGAGTACGCAGCTTCCCTGCCCCCTACGACGGCGATGGTCCTTTGCTCACTCGAAGGTTTCGACGCCACGGCCGTCATCCAGACCTCATGTCCTCGGGCTTGTCCTGGGTCGCACGGATGGCCGGAGGCAACGGTTCTCAGGCCGCACCGGACCGGAAGTTCACTCAGCTGGAACAGGTGCTGGTCAAAAGCTGATGGAAGATACCATCGAAGACCTGTTGCCATCGGTTCAATGTACTTTTCTCGGGCGGGTGCTGCAACAGAATACACGGACGAGGCAGGCGTTGCATCCAGACTATTTTTGAGCGGGTCTACGCATGTTTCCCTGTATGAACAACATGCTGGTTCGCAGCTTCTATGTGCTCTCTCAGCGCAATTCTGGCCCTATTCGGCGGGTTCGGAATCTCCACGTTTCACCCGGCACCGGAGATGCCTGACTACCCTTCGATGAGCGGTATTGCCCACGACTCTCCCATCTATGAGTTGCGCGAGCAGTAGCATGCAATCGCCATGGACACCTACCGGGACCTCAACGACGCCTACGGCAAACAGGTCACGGTGATCGCCCTGGCAGCCTCCGTGGCCCTCTTCGGTATGAGCCTCTCAGGGTGTCTAGGTTCAGGACATAGGCGACACATGAGTCGCGACATGGGCGACAGTTGATACCCGCCGGTGAGTCGGGACATCGGCGACACTTTAGGGGCCTGAGTATGAGCC
>NZ_JBTNDW010000011.1:0-123916 GCF_054510775.1 Arthrobacter sp. TMT4-20
GGGCTCCGCCTTGTTTTTCTTCACAGCATCCAGTGTCGTCATCACGGCACCTTCCCCGCCAGACTCACGCCCGACGTATCAGGCCAAAAACACCAAATTCCGAACAGTCCCCACACATCGGCTACGGTAGCCAGAGATATGGGGACTGTTCGGGCGGTGCCCGTGGGAGATTCTGTGGGCTATGCGCTATTGGTCGGGGATCAGCCTAGAAGGCACGTATCGAGTAGGATCTTCGATAAAACACACTTGGGGGAGTGCAATGGTAGATCTAAGTAGGTTCCGATTCGTTGTTTTAGTGCTCGGGTTAGGGGCGCTACTCGCGGGCTGCGACGGAGGTTCGGAGGTGCCGAGCAGATCGATGCCTATCTACGAATCACTCGACGCGGTCTACGCGGAAGTAGATGACTTCCTTGATTGTGATGCGGATCGCGAGACAGAGCCGATTGTTGATAGGTCTGCTGGCGCTCCTATGGCTGAGTACGCCGTGTGTTCTGACCTCTTGCAAATCGTCTGGTTCGAGAACGAAGCGGATCGGGTTTCCGGTTCCGAGATTTACGCAGACGGACAGGACCCGATCTACGTTGTCGAGGGAGGGAACTGGCTTGTACTTGACCTTGCGGAGGCGGCCGGTCAAGAACGGAGTGAAAAAGACTTGGAAGGGCTGGCAACAGAACTCGGGGCGAACTATCGCACGCTAAATTCATGAGGAAACAAATGAAAGATGATTGGCGCCTTATTCGAGCAATAACCCGTCCGTTCCGGTTTGTCTGCGTCCGGCCTACCAAGATCAGAATTATTCGTAGGTAGCGTGAAGAGACTGAAACTGGCGATTCCTACCAGTAACGCTGGATGAGTGTCGCGGTCAGGGATCGCTAAATAGGACGACAGGACCGCCAACTGAAGCTGCGATTAACCGCCATTCCTGGCTAACAGTCACAGGGCGCCGGGTCGCCGAGGAAGGTGGCGGGTTAGGTGGTCCAGAAGGTGAAGTCGTCCTGGCTGAGCGCCAACCGGGTATCCACTGCGTCGTCGCGCATCCAGACGGTCCCCAGCCCGGGGGCGGTTTCCTCGACCTGCCCGCGGTAAAGCACCTCGCGCTGGAGCCGGGCCTCGATGCGGTCACCCCGCTTCAGGGAACGCAGGCTGCGGATGCGGCTACCACCGCCGGGGGTGGGGTCGGTGCGGCAGGGTTCGGCGTTGATGCTGGCCGTGGGCATGCTGGTCCTTTAGGTTGTGACGTGCGGGAGGGGGCTGGCCACTGCCAGCAATCTAGTTATGTCAACCCCTCGATGGGTCGTTTTTATTCCGGGGGCCGCAGCAGGAGTCGTTGCACCTCGTCGTCGGGCACCTGCCCGAACTGGTGGTACGCCTGCCCGACGGATCCGAGCGACGGCGCGTCCCACAGCCAGAACGTCTGATCGGCCAGCGGACGGATTCCGGCAAGGGAGTGTCCGAGGAAGACCGGGGCTGCCACCCACAGTTGGGCTGGGCGGAGCTGTCGGACGGCGTGGAGGGCAGCACGGAGGGTGGCGCCGGTGGCCACGCCGTCGTCGACGATGACGATGGTCCGCCCAGCGATCTCCAGCGGCGGCAACCCGGCCCGATACAGTTCCTCCCGGCGTGCCAGTTCAACCAGTTCGGGGCCGATCGCCGCCTCGAAGGCTGCGTTGCCGTCACCGGTCAGGCCCGCAATAACCCGCTCGTTGCGGACGGTGCTGAGGCTACCGCCGGCGGTTGCGACAGCGCCCATGGCCAGCTCGTCGAACCCCGGCACTCCGATCTTGCGGACCAGAACGACGTCGAGCGGGCAGCTCAGCGCCGCCGAAATCTCGGCGGCGACCGGCACCCCTCCGCGGGGAAGCCCAAGGACCAGCAGCCCGGGGGAACCGGCGAACGGCAGGAGAGCGTGGGCGAGTTGGCGGCCGGCGTCCTGCCTGTCGTCGAACTTTCGGGGTGTTGCGGACTTGCTGCGCATCGTCTGGGTCTGTTCATCAGAGGCGAAGAGTGGTAAACCGAATGCAACCCTACATTTCCGGCGAGGTCAAAGTCGATCACCGGAGGAACCAGGAGGCCCGCCATGAAGCTGCGGGACACCACAGGAAGACCGTCATGGGAGCCGCAGCGCGGCCGTCGCGAGTGGAAATCGGGTGGGTTGAGATGACTGCAGCACTGCATTCCCATAGCGCCCTGTATAAACGACCCGGCCCATGGTGCACCATCTATATGGACGCCAGTACCGGGTCCGGGGATTCCCTCCACGCCGATGACGCACGCCCCGACGCGATCGCCGCGGCCCTCCACAAGGCCGGTGCAGGCCGGCAGGATATCCAGGCGGTCGGCGCCGCGCTCAGCAGCTCGGCAAAGGGTCTGCCAGACCCCGTGGCGCGATTCCTCTTGGTCAACGACGGCGAGGTGGCATTTGATGAGTTCCTCCCAGGCCGGCTGGTGATGCAGGAGGTGCACGACGTCGGCCCCGTCCCTAATCTGGTGCCACTGGTCCGGCACCGCCCCCAGGAGTTTGCCTATGTGGTGGCGGAGGCGGGCCGCGACGGCGGAACCATCCACCTGCATCGGGTCAACAGGTCCGACGACGAAAGCACCGAGGTGGAAGGGTCCACCGAAAACCTCAAGAAGATCCCGGGCGGTGGCACGTCACAGGGCGGGTATCTGCACCGGACCGAAAACATCTGGCGCGCCAACGCGGGGGAAATTGCCGATGAAATTGATCGGGTGGTGCGGAATAGCCGCGCGAAGCTGTTGATCCTCGCCGGCGATATCCGGGCGCGGAACCTCGTGGCAGAACAGCTGTCGGAGGCGAGCCGGGCCATCCTGAGCGTGGTCGAGAGCCACACCCGGACGGATGGGGCTGACCGGGATGCGTTTGCCCGGGAGGTGTCATCGCGGGTGGCTGCCTGTGTCGCTGGAGAGCAGCAGCAACTGCTGGAGCGTTTCGAGAACCAGCAGGGAAGAGAGCATCCCGAGTCTGTGGCAGGACTGGGCGCTGTGGTTCATGCGCTTCAGCAGGGTCAGGTGGGGACTCTCCTGATTGAGCGTTCCGCCTGGGACGAGCAGCGGTTGCTGGCGCTCGCCGCCGAACCCTGGATCGCGGCTTCGACGAACGAGATTTCCGGCGCCCGTCTGATCGGTACCCTTTCAGCGCCCTCGGCTCTCCTTCGCGCGGCCGCGCTCACCGACGCCGACGTCGTGCTGTTCCCGCCCGGGGCGCTCGACCCGCACCGGATTGCAGCACTCCTGCGCTGGCCACTCGGACCAACCACCCCGTAGCGGTCCGGCTAGGTGGGCTCACGCGGGTCGGAGATCGTGAGCCAGAGCCGATGCGTGGTGATCACCACTGCCAACCACCCAAGGCCGAGCGTGGCAGCAACCACCACATCCGTGACCCAATGGTGGCCCAGATAGACCCGGGTGGCGGCCATCAAAAGGGTGAATATCAGAGCGCCGGCGATGATCAGGGCGCGTGAGCGGTTGCGGTGCGCCCCCAGCACGAGCAGGTACGCGATGATGCCGCTGATCACCATGGCGTTCAGCGTGTGTCCGCTCGGGAACGACGGCGACGATTCGTACGGTGGGACCGCAAACTCAAGCGGTGGGCGCAGCCGTCCGATCGCGTTCTTCCCCAGCACGGTCATCAGTAGCGACCCGGAGGCTGCCACCGCCACGAGGACCAGCGGTGTCAGGGACCGGCGTCGAAAACACAGGCCGGCAATCGCTGCGGCGGTAAGCAGCGGCATCATGATCGGACCGCCCAGGAACGTGAAACCGCTCGCCAGCGCCACGAGGACCGGATTACGTAGCTGCACTGACGCATCAAGGGCCGGCTGGTCCACGACGGCAATCCCATCCGTTTCCGCGACCGCCTCATACACTTCGGCCGACGCGAGGGCCAGGGACACCGCGATGCCGACGCCGACCGCCAGGATCAGCAGCATGGCCCAGCGCGGTCCGATCCAGCGGGCCAGGGCACGCACCCAGCGCACTGTGACCCGTCCCACCGGGGTGGTCCAGCGGGTATAATCCCTGCCGCCAACGAAATGGTCCTTGTCGGATGTCATTGGTCGACTCTAACGCGACGGCGGGACCTAGGCTGAGGGGATGAATGATCACCAATCACTGCGCGACCTGGTGCACGGGGTCCCGGTCTTCCCCGATGAGCTGCCTCACTTCGATCCTGCAGCCGCACCGGATTCGCCGGTGCACCTCTTCCATGAATGGTTGGCGGCTGCTGTCGATGCCGCGGTGATGGCACCGCATTCAGTCACCGTTGCAACGGTGGATCGGGACGGCATCCCCGACGCCAGAGTGGTGATCCTGAAAGACGTGACTGAGCAGGGGTTTTCCTTCGCCAGCAGCAGCGACAGTCCCAAAGGCCGCCAACTGCAGGGTTCCCCGGCGGCCGCCCTGACCCTGTTCTGGCCCACGATGGGCCGTCAGATCCGCATCAGGGGCAAGGTTCGCCCCGCGGGCGTCGAGGAGAACGACGCCGACTTCCGCCGCCGCCACCCGGTGGCGCGAGCGCTGGTGCTCGCCGGTGAGCAGAGCAGCCGCCTGCGCGATCGGGAGGAACTCGACGCCGCCGTCGCTGCCCAGCTGGATCGGTTCGACGCCCTCGACGGTGAAGCTGCCGCTCCCGGGTCGGCCACCTGGACGGTTTACACGGTGGTCCCGGACACCGTCGAGTTTTGGCAGGCCGACCCCGAACGTCGACACCTGCGGTTGCGCTATGCCAGTGACGGCGACGGCTGGTCGCGGTCCCTGCTCTGGCCGTAGGGTCGGTCGGGCCGCCGCTACCCGTCGTCGTCGTCGCCTGCTGTTCACCGACCCTTCGGATCGGGGACACCCGCCCGTCACCTCTGACCAATCCGGCGGTGGCACCGTGGGGGTGTGAGGATCGTGATTGTTGCTGAAACATTCCTGCCCGCCGTGAACGGGGTAACCCATTCCGTCCAGAAAATGCTCGAGCATTTCGCGGCGCGAGGCGACGAGGTGCTGGTGATCGCCCCCTCCGGGGCCGGCGGGGCTGAGCCTAACCGTGGACGGACGGTCCGCATCCACCGGCTGCCCGCCGTGCCCCTGGCCGGGTACGGGAGCGTCCGGGTGGCGCTGGGCGGTGTCACCCGGGTACGCAATATTCTGGCGGACTTCGCACCGGACATCATCCACCTCGCTTCGCCCTTTGAGCTGGGGTGGCGGGCGGTGCGTGCTGCCGAGCAGCTTGGCATTCCCGTGGTTGCCGTCTACCAGACTGATGTCCCCGGCTACGCCGCCCGCTACGGTGTCCCATTCCTCGCCAATTGGGCGTGGCAGCGGGTCGAAAACATTCACTCAGGCGCCGCCCGCACCCTGGCGCCGTCCACCTCAGCTGTCGACCAGCTGCGCGGGCACGGTATTCCGCGGGTGCATCTGTGGCGGAGGGGGGTCGATACGCGGCGGTTCCACCCCGGTCGGCGGGACCACAACCTGCGGTCGGTGCTCGCCCCCGGAGGGGAACGCCTGATCGGGTACGTTGGCCGGCTCGCCGCCGAGAAGCAGGTTGAGGATCTGCGGGTCCTGGCTGATATCGAAAACACCCGACTGGTGATCATCGGCGATGGCCCCCTGCGGGGCACCCTGGAGGAGGCCCTCCCGAACGCGGTCTTCACGGGGTTCCTCGGTGGGGAGGAACTGGCAGCAGCCGTCGCCAGCCTTGACCTCTTTGTGCACCCCGGCGAGCTCGAAACCTTCTGCCAGACCATCCAGGAGGCCATGGCCTCCGGCGTGCCGGTCGTTGCCACCGGCAGGGGCGGACCCCTGGACCTCGTCGATGTCTCCCGTACCGGTTGGCTCTATACGCCGGGCAACCTGGACCAGTTGCGCGGCCAGGTGATGGACCTGATCGGGGATGACGCGAAACGTCAGGCGTTCGCGGAGGCCGCCTTCGCGAGCGTGCAGGGCCGCACCTGGCCGGTGCTCTGCGAGCTGTTGGTCCAGCACTATGAAGAGGTCATGGAGGAACATGCGCTGCTTCGTCTCTGAGGCCCAGGGCGGTGTAGCCGCCACCGCGGTATGAGCGAGCGCACGCGGCGGTACGTGGCGCTCGGCGATTCCTTCACCGAGGGGGTGGGGGATCCGAGCAAACACCTGCCCAACGGCGTCCGCGGCTGGGCCGACCGGGTGGCCGAACGGCTGGCGAAGGACCAGCCGGGATGGGAATACGCAAACCTGGCGGTGCGCAGCAAACGACTGCGCCACATCACCGCCGAGCAACTGGAACCAGCGCTGGCACTGCGCCCCACCTTGATCACCCTCTACGCCGGAGGCAATGACATTCTCGACGCCGGAACCTCGGTGCCGCTCCTCCTCACGGCGTACGAGGAGCTGGTGGCACCGTTGGCGGCGACCGGGGCCAGGGTGCTCCTGTTCACGGGGTACGACGTCGATGTGTCCCCCGCGCTCCGGCTGCTGCGCAAGCGCCACCAGCTCTATAACGACGGCGTCCGCCAGATCGCGGACCGGTACGGCGCGGACCTGGTGGATTACTGGGGCTTCGAAGCCTATGAGGACCGGCGCATGTGGGGGCCGGATCGGCTGCACATGTCGAAGGCTGGCCACAAATACATGGCCACCCGAGTGCTGGACCTCCTGGAGGTGCAGCACTCGGTGAAACTGAAGGACTGGGAGCCAGCGGTCCCAAGGACATTCAGGGAGTGGGAACGCGCCCAGCGCCGATGGATCCACGACTGGGTGCTGCCATTGGCGGGGCGCAAGATCCGCCGGGTCACCCTCGGCGACAACCTGCCCCCGCGCTGGCCCACCCCGGTGGTGGTGCCACCGAAAGGCGGGCTTCGCCGCCTCGTGAAGGACCAGGGCCTGCCTGCGGTGCTGGGCGGTCCCGGCGTGCCCTAGCTTGCCCCCACAATCAGCAGGATCCCGGCGAACACCACACCTGAGACGATCAGGGTGACCATGGTGTAGCCCAGGATGTCGCGCATCTTCAGGCCAGCGATCGCCAGCAGCGGCAGGGCCCAGAAGGGCTGGATCATATTGGTCCACTGGTCGCCGTAGGACACGGCCATGATCGCTACTGCGGGGTCTACGCCCAGCCGTTCGGCTGCGTCGAGCATGATCGGTGCCTGCACCGCGAACTGTCCGCCACCTGATGGTACGAAGAAGTTCACCAACCCTGCGGAGAGCAGGGCGAACAACCCAAACGTGGTGGGGTTGGCGATGCTCACGAAGGCGTCCGAAACCACGTTGATGAGGCCCGTCGTCGTCATGATGCCCATGATTCCGGCGTAGAGAGGGAACTGGAGAAGAATTTCGCCGACGTTTGACGCAGCGTTCTTGGTCAGCGCGATCAGCTCGAAGGGGCTGCGGACCAGGAGGAAGAGCAGGGCGAGGAACGTCCAATTGACGATGTCCAGGGTGGCGGTGCCGCCCTGCACATAGTGGACCACCAGGTAGGCAACCAGCGCCAGGCCCAACAACGTGGTGAGGATACGGCTGGCGTCGATGCGGTCGGCGGGGGTGACGACGTCGTCGTTCAGCGCGACGTTATCGGTGTGCCGGGCGTCGACCTGCAGCTCGGAAATCCTGTCCCCGGAGCGGGGAGACACCAGTGCCAGGGCCGCGCTCACCAGGACGATCGTGGCGATGGCGGCAGTGATGTTCCACCAGGAGAAGGTGGTTTCGGTGATGGGGATGGTGGTGCCGAGCTGCTCGGCGATGAATGAACCCTCGGTCGCCGCGGTCAAGGGGCCGGACCCCGAGTAGCCCATATGCCACACCACGAAACCGGAGAACCCTGCTGCGACCAGCATCGGGAAATGCAGTGCCATGCCGCGCTCGCGGGCCTGCGCGGCAACCTCCTTGGCGAGCAGGCCGCCGACGACGAGGCCCAGCCCCCAGGTGATCAGCGACGCCGTGGCGGCAACCACGAACACGAAAACATAGGCCTGCATCGGGCTTCGGGGGATCCCGCCGAGACGGGCCAGCAGTTTCCGGACCGGGCCGGTGTGGGCCAGCGCGTGGCCGAGCAACAGGATGAGAGCCATCTGGGTCATAAAGGCGAGCAGCCCTGACAGGCCGTCGCCCCACCCGTTGAGGACGTCGACCGGCCCCGCATCCGTGAAAATCAGCGCGGCGACAGCGACGACGAGGCTGAGTACGACGGCGAACACCAGCGCGCTGGGGAGGAAGCGTTCAACCACCGAGTTGATCGGACGCATCGCAGCCGACACCGCTGATGTTTTTTGTTTTGCTGGGGGACCGGAGGTCGGCATGGCTGGGTTCTCCTGTGAATAGACGTCATTGTCGGTTCGGTAGGGCTCCGATCCGGCACCAACGTTACTTCACCGGCAACCGCCGCGGGTCAATCTGTACGACAATGGTGTCCACAGCATCATCCCCACCAACTGCCGTGGAAAGGTAAGCCGTTGATCAAAGAGATCGCCGTTTTCAGTGGACAAGCAAGTGGGGGATTCGCCGAGGAGATCTGCGGGCACCTGGGTGTGCCGCTGCTCCCGTCACGGCTGCAGCGCTTCGCGAACGACTGCCTGGAAGTGCAGTTGCTGGAGAACTGCCGTGAACGGGACGTGTTCATTGTGCAGCCGCTGGTCAAGCCAGTGCAGGAGAACCTGATGGAGCTGCTCATGATGATCGACGCCGCCCGCGGGGCCTCCGCGGGACGCATCACGGCCGTGATGCCACACTATTCGTACGCGCGTTCGGACAAGAAGGACGCACCGCGCATCTCCATCGGCGGCAAGCTGGTGGCGGATCTTCTCACCACCGCTGGCGCATCCCGGGTCCTCACCATGACCCTGCACGCGCCGCAGGTGCAGGCGTTCTTCGGCGTTCCCGTGGATCAGCTGCACGCCCTGCGGGAACTCGCCGCCCATTTCAAGGACCTGGACCTGAGTAACGCCATCGTGGTGTCCCCGGATCTGGGGAACGCGAAGGCCGCGACGGCGTTCTCCCGACTGCTGGGCACGCCGGTCGCCGCCGGGGCCAAGGAACGGTTTGAGAATGACCAAGTCCGAATCACCTCCATCATCGGCGACGTCAGAGACAAAGACATCGTGGTGCTTGACGACGAGATCGCCAACGGCAGCACCGTTCTGGAGCTGCTGGATCACCTGGCGAAAATGGGAGCACGGAAGGCGCGGGTGGTCTGCACCCATGGCATCTTCTCCAACGGAGCCGTCGAGCGGATCGCCAAGCGCGACGACGTCATTGAGGTGCTCTGCACCGACACCGTTCCCATCGGGGAAGACAAGGCCCATCCGAAACTGAAAGTCATTTCGGTGGCCAACGCCTTCGCCGAAGCGATCCGTCGTATCCACACCGGAGAATCGGTCAGCGCCCTCTTCCAGTCAGAGGACATCAGGATCTGACGTTGTCCGCGGTCGCGGCGGAACCCGGGGTAGCCGTCGGGGTGTTGCCGTTGTCAGATCGTCCTCCGTCGTCACTACGGTGAGGTGGTTGCCCAGGGTCGCTGCCCTAGGTGGCTGAAGCCAGACGTCGTCGGAGTTCGTCCGCCGCGCCGCTCTGCGGGTTTCCTTCCGGCAGTGGTCCACGGCCCCAGAGCCAGAGCAGCAACTCGGCGGGCCTGCCGCTGATCTGGGCATCAGCCCGGTCACTGACCTGGCGTTCAAGGGTGACGACGTCCGGGGCGATAGTCAGGGTCCAGGCTAGTCCTGCGCTCCGCAGGGTGATGCTGGCGCCGCTGGCGTCGTCGTCGGGCTTGCTCCGGACGAGCATCACGGTGAGGATTTCATCGATGCCGTCCACCGCAAGGTCGGGGTCGATTGGGTGGGGATGGCCCAGCGCGGATTCGAGGTCATAGCGGTGGATGGATGTTTCGTGGGCGAGCCTGCGGATCCAGAAGCCGACCGTCTGGTCGTCCTTGACCCAGGTGAAAGCCGGATCCGTTGGTGCGTGGGCATCGAACTGGTCCATCAGCCGCGCGTAGCACTGTTGCAGCGCGGGGATCGGCTGCATCTGGTCCAGCTCTGGTGGCGGCCAGGTCCCGGTCGGCCTGGCACCGGTCCGGATGGACTCGGACTTGTGAAGGTACACCATCGCCGTGTGGCGAATCAGGTCCTCCCCGGTCCAGCCCGGGCAGGCGGATACCGCAGAGGTCAGGGCCGAGGGCGCCAACTCAACCATCCGGGAGTGGTCTCGGGCCAGCAGCGCACGGTACCGGTCAAAGGGAAGGGCGTACGGATACGGAGCTGTCATTACCCGAGTCTAGGCACAATGCCGGAGGAAGGCCGTGAGCCCAGCGGCCAGGAACCGGTGCGGGGCTCGTCCGGCGGCAACGACCCGTCGCGTGCTTGCACCCCGGATGTTACTGGCCGGTAATATAGGTTCATGCACCTTCTGTTTCGGACCCTGCTGACCCTGTTCACCTCCAGACGCCGCCCAAAGTTGAGTATTTGGGGAGAGTCTTCATTGCCGCTCCGTGTCCTGCCCACGGACATTGACATCGCAATGCATGTCAACAACGGCATGTATTTCTCCCTCATGGACCTGGGACGGTTCGACCTGATGATCCGCAGCGGCACCTGGTCAATGATGCGGCGTAGGGGCTGGAGCCCGGTAGCCAACGGCGAGACCATCAGCTTCCGCAAATCCCTGACCCTGGGTCAGCAGTACACCATCGAGACCCGCATTGTCGGGTTCGACGAGCGTGCCATCTACTTCGAGCAGCGCATGGTCAGTGGGGGCGAGATCTACGCCAAGGCGGTCATCGCCACCCGGCTGGTCTCCAAGAACGGCCCGGTCAGCAACGAGGACATTTTCGCCGCTCTGGGGCAGCCCCCTGCGGGTCTGGTTCTGCCGGAATGGATCCACGAGTGGCGCCTGAACAACTCCTTGCCGAGCACCAGGCGCCCCGCCCCGCACGTCTGGGTCCGGTAGCACTGGTTCGCGTTCCCGCACGCGGAAGGTGCCAGCCGGCCGCCCGGCGGGACTTATTCGGTTGAGAAATCAGTGAACTCGCCGGTCGGAGCACCGTAGGACCCGTCGACGTCGTTCACCCGTCCGGGAGCGGCGGCGGAGCCAAGCCAGGAGGCCAGTTCACGGACCGCCAGATCGGCGCCCTCGGCCACGATCAGCACCGACCCATCTGCCCGGTTCGAGGCGATACCTGAGAGCCCCAGCGCCAAAGCCCGTTTGCGGGTGTAGTAGCGGAACCCGACACCCTGCACGGTTCCGGTCACGGTCGCTGTGAGCCGGGTTTGCTGCTGTTCATTCATCGGTTCAGCGTAGCGAACCACCTCTCAACCCCCTAGGTTTGAGGGTATGCCTGCAACCGAAACATCCAGCACGTCCAGACCACCCGAGCCAGACCTCCTGATCCGCCTCGCCGAGGCTCACCGCGTGGGCACAGCGTTCCGGGGCTGGGACGGCCAGGAAAAGAGTGTCAGCCCGCAGACCCTGACGAAAGTGCTGAGCGCGCTCGGTGTTGCCTGCGAAACGAACGACGACGCCGTCCGGGCGCTGCACGACGCCGAAACGGCTCCCTGGCGGCGGACGCTCCCTCCCGTCGTCGTCGGCCGGGAAACGGTGGTCCAGGACGTTCCGATTATTTCCCCAGCGGGAAGCCGGCCGACCATTCGCCTCGTGCTCGAAGACGGACAGCTGAGGGAGCTGGAGCTGTCCGGCAGTGCCGTTGAGCAGTCAGAGATCGACGGCGTCCCCCTGGAGCGCCTGCACCTCACCCTCCCGGATGATTTGCCGCTCGGGTGGCATACCCTGCATGCGGTCCAGGCTGATGGCGCCGTCGCAGAGTGCACACTGGTTGTGACTCCACAGCGGCTGAACACCACGGCGCGGCTCAACCGAACCTGGGGGCTGATGGCCCAGCTGTACTCGGTGCGGTCCAAGGACTCGTGGGGGGTCGGGGACATCGCTGACCTGGGTCAGCTGGCAGCCTTCTCGGCGAGCAGGGGGGCGGGGTTTGTGCTGATTAACCCCTTGCATGCCGCCGAACCCGCTCCTCCTGTCGAACCCTCACCGTATCTGCCGTCTACCCGGCGCTTCTTCAACCCCCTTTATCTTCGGGTGGAGAACGTCCCCGAGTACGCGGCGTTGACCGCCGGTGCGCGGGATGCCATCGAACACGATGCTGTGACCCTGCGGCAGGCCAACAGCGACGCTGACATTCTGGACCGGGACAGCAGCTACGCCGCGAAGCTCAGCGCGCTGGAGAGCATCCACCAGGTGCCACTGAGCGACGAAAGACAACGTTCCTTCGATGAGTTTCGGGCGCAGGAAGGTGAGGGCCTGGAAAGCTTCGCCCTCTGGTGCGCGCTCGCAGAAACCCTGCCCGCGGGAGCCCCCGAGTGGGACGACCAGTCCTACCTCGACACCCGGCGCGTAGCTCTGGCGGACCGGATCGGGTTCCACCTCTGGCTGCAATGGCTCTGCGATGAACAGCTTGCCGCCACGCAGCAGGGCGCGCTCGACGCCGGGATGACCATCGGTATCATCCATGACCTGGCCGTCGGCGTGCACTCCCACGGGTCCGACGCGTGGTCCCTGCGCAGCGTCCTCGCGGAAGGGATTAGCGTCGGCGCACCACCAGACATGTTCAACCAGCAGGGCCAGGACTGGAGCCAGCCGCCGTGGCATCCTGGCCGCCTGGCCGAATCCGGGTACACCGCCTATCGGGACATGCTGCGCACGGTCCTGAAACACGCCGGTGGTATCCGCGTGGACCACATCCTCGGCCTGTTTCGCCTCTGGTGGATCCCCGCCGGCGGCGGGTCCGGCGACGGCACTTATGTCTATTACGACCACGAGGCGCTCATCGGCATCCTGGCCCTCGAAGCGCAGCGGGCCGGCGCCGTCGTCATCGGCGAAGATCTCGGCGTGTTTGAGCCCGGGGTGCAGGACTACCTGGCCGAGCGCGGCATCCTCGGTACTTCGATCCTCTGGTTCGAGCACGACAACGACGGCCCGCGCCGTCCCGAAAGCTACCGCCAGGCGTGCCTGACCAGCGTCACCACCCACGACCTGCCGCCGTCCGCCGGGTACCTGGCGGGCGAACACGTTGACCTGCGGGAGTCACTTGGATTGCTGAACCGACCGGTTGAGGAAGAACGCTCGGCCGACCAGGCGGCCCAGGACTCGGTGCTGGCACTGGTCCGTGCAGTGACGGGACCAACTGCCGGAGGCGCCGCCGACACGGTGGAATCAACTGTAGAAGCGCTGCACCGGTTCATTGTGCGAACTCCTTCGGTGCTGCTCGGCGTCGCGCTGACGGATGCGGTGGGGGAGCGGCGCACCCAGAACCAACCGGGGACCAAGGACGAGTACCCCAACTGGCGGATCCCCCTCGCCGGATCTGACGGCCAGTCAGTGCTCCTCGAGGACCTGCCGGACAATGAGCGGTTTGCCGCCCTGGCGCGGGTGATGGCGGGTTGATCCGGGGGGACCGACTCATTCCGGGGCGGCGCCCCGAAGGTTCTATGCTGTAACCATGGCCCCCGCCGAATTATATTTCCCTCTCCCCTCTGCCTGGTCGCGCGCGTTGGGCTACCGAAGGATCCGTTGTGGGTGAGCTCCCGCCGGACGGCGTGCAGGGGATTGACGCCACCCTCAGTCGCGGTGCAGACAACATCCTGAGGCTGCGGTGGGCGCGAGGCATCTCAATCACTGAAGCCGACGCCCGCCTGGCAATGGATCAGGTGAACAAGCTGTGCGCTGGAGAAAGCCTCCCCATGCTCGTTGACATGGCGACAACGAAGGCCGTCAGCCGGGGAGCGCGAACGGTGTTCGGTCTGCCGTGCTCGGCCTCGCGGATTGCGCTCCTGGGCTCCTCGCAGGTCGATAAGGTCATTGCCAACTTCATTCTGGGCGTGAGCTCGCTACCGTGCCCCACAAAATTCTTCACCTCCGAACCGGCCGCGCTTGGCTGGCTGAAGGAGAGGTAAGTGGCGGAAGAGTTTGTGGACAAGCGGCTCGACGCCTTGGTGGAGGGAATTGTCCGGCTCTCCTCCGGAGACCTGTCAGCCAGGATGGAAGTTTCTCCCGCCCGGGATTCAATGGACGCCGTGATCAGCGGTGTGAATCTCCTGGCCGAGGAACTCGAAGTTCTCTATGAAGACCTGGAGCAGCGGGTCCGTGACCGGACCGCCCGCTTGCACGCGGCCCAGGTCGAGTTGGAACGAATGGCTATGTATGACAGTCTCACCGGTCTCCCGAACCGAACCCTGCTGCGCCGACGGATTGACGACGAAACGCTGGCCGCGGCCGCAGGGGTGCAACCTGCGGCATTGATTCTGCTGGATCTTGACGCGTTCAAAGCGGTGAACGATAGCCTCGGCCATTCCGCCGGCGACCAGGTGCTGATCGAAGTGGGACGTCGTCTTGAATCGACCGTCCGGGAATCCGATACTGTGGCACGGCTGGGCGGCGACGAGTTTGCGGTCTTGTTGCCGCAAACTGCCGACGAGATCGCCTGTGAAATCGCTGAGCGTATCCTTTACGCGTTGCGGCCGGCGATGATCGTTTCCGAAACCAGCATCCGCATCCTGGCGAGTATCGGTGTCCGGTGCGGTGAAGCCGGGCAGTCGGGCGAAGACATGATGCGCGACGCCGATACTGCAATGTATGTGGCGAAGAACCTTGGCCGCAGCAATGTCCAGGTGTTTCACCCAGCCATGCTGCAAGCGACGCACGAGCGTTTCACCATTCTCGAGGAGCTGCGTCAGGCCATCCCAGCAGGCCAGCTCAGAGTTCATTACCAGCCGCTGGTCTCCCTTCAGACCTCCACGATTATTGGCGCCGAGGCTCTGGTGCGCTGGCAGCACCCGGACCGTGGGCTGCTCTATCCGGACCATTTCATTGGGATAGCGGAGGAGAGTGGACTGGTCGTCGATATCGGTGAATGGATGATCAACGCGGTCGCTGCTCAGCTCGGAGACTGGGGGGATGTGTTGGATGGCCGGGACTTTGCCGTCCGAATCAACTTGTCCGCCGCTGAAAGCAGGGCCCCCGGTCTGGCTGACCTCATCGATCGGGCCCTCGCCAGGCATGCTGTTCCCACCGATCGGTTTATCGTCGAGATTACTGAGACTTCCCTGATGACTGATCCGGAGGCGAGCTCCGCCAATTTGCTCGGGCTGCGGGAGCTTGGCGTCGGTGTCGAAATCGATGACTTCGGTACCGGCTACTCGTCCATCAGCTACCTCAGGAAACTTCCCGCCCAGGCGGTGAAAATGGACAGCTCGCTGATCGAAGACATTGTCGATGATCCGAGGCAGTTGAAGTTTGTCGCTGCCGTCCTGCAACTGATCGAAGCGGCTGGTCTCATCTCGGTCGCGGAGGGAATTGAGACGGCCGACCAGGCCAGGCTCCTGAACCGAATGGGCTGCGATTACGGTCAGGGTTACTTTTTCGGCCGGCCGGCAGAGGCGGCAGTAATGGCAGGGCTAATCGGTAAAGGATTGCCCTCGCTGAGGGTTTAGTGTTGACGCGTGCCGACATTCCCGAAGAAATACCTCCTGCTGCCTGCGGTCATCAGGCTCTCCTCAGGGGTGCCCAGGGATCGTAATGTCGCCTGGGAAAACTATTGGCACCGGATTCAAAGCACAGGGTCCGACGGCGACGTGTTGTGGGACGCTGGCGGGGACCAGGAGTTCAATAGCTACCTTCCCGGCCTCAGCCGCACCCTGAACCCTGCGCTGCCGGTCATTGATATCGGCTGCGGCAACGGTGCATTCACCCGGTTGCTGGCCGCCCACTTCCCCCTGGCTGTAGGGGTGGACGTCGCCTCGAGTGCCACGTCCCGTGCGCTGACCGAATCGGCTCATCTCAGCAACGTGGACTATCGCACCGCCGACTGCACCGCTCCGGGGGCCGGCGAGCTCCTGGCAGCCGACTTTGGCCACTCGAACGTCTTTGTCCGGGGCGTCTTCCACGTCCTCGACCCGGCGGCCCGCATTGCCCTGGCCGCCACGCTCAAATCCTTGGTCGGGCCCCAGGGGCGGGTTTTTCTGGTGGAAACCAACTATCGAGGCGACGCGCTCAGCTACATTTCGCGCCTTGGCGCCTCGCCCGGCAGGATTCCCAAACCGTTGGAGCTCGCCATCGGCGGTCTGCCGAAACCCGGTCATTTCGGCCCCGCCGAACGTCAGTCAGCCTTCGACGACGAGTCCTGGGCTGTGCTCGAGGACGGTCCGGTGACCATTAACGCTGTTGCCATGCGGGCGAAGGGCGAGCCGGAGCAGATCCCGGGCTACTACGCAGCGCTCGCGCCCCGTTCCTGAGTCGACCAGGTCGTCAAAACTCATCGGTTGCCCGTTCAAACTATTATGTGATCTTCGTCTACCCTTAGTGAGGTTGAATATTGAACAATTTCACGCAGCGTCAGCGCCCGCGGTCCTGACAGTACCCACCGTTCCAGCACGAAGGAGACATTGATGAGTTGGCTTGCCCGCGAACACACCATCGCCCCGCCCGGGTTTAACCGTTGGTTGATCCCCCCCGCAGCCCTGGCGGTGCATCTCTGTATCGGCCAGGCATACGCCACCAGCGTGTACAAGAACGCCCTGGTTGAGCACTTCGATGCGAGCCTGACGCAGATCGGCGTGATCTTCTCGATCGCCATCGTGATGCTGGGCCTGTCGGCCGCAGTGATGGGCACCTGGGTAGATAAGAACGGCCCCCGCATGGCCATGTTCACCTCGGCTCTTTTCTGGACCGGTGGTTTCCTTGTCGGCTCACTCGGAATCTTCACCAACCAGCTGTGGCTCGTCTACCTGGGCTACGGCTTCATCGGTGGCATCGGTCTTGGCATCGGTTACATCTCCCCGGTTTCGACCCTGATCAAATGGTTCCCGGACAGGCCAGGGCTGGCTACCGGTATGGCCATCATGGGCTTCGGTGGCGGCGCGCTGATCGCCAGCCCCCTCTCCACCCAGCTGTTGCGGATGTATGACCCGAACTCCGACGTCGAGGGCTGGGTAGCCAGCGGCGATTCGGTGGGCATGCTCTTCCTCACCCTCGCAGCCATTTACCTCGTGTACATGATGTTCGGTGCGTTCACCATCAAGGTCCCCGCAGCTGACTGGAAGCCGGCAGGCTTCGACCCCTCAACAATCAAGACCAAAGCGCTCGTAACCTCCGATAACGTCTCGGCCAAGAACTCCATCAAGACCAAGCAGTTCTGGCTGGTCTGGATCGTGCTCTTCTGCAACGTCACGGCAGGTATCGGCATCCTTGAGCAGGCGTCCCCAATGATCCAGGACTTCTTCCGCGAAGCAGACGGCTCCACCGCGGTCACCGTTGCTGTCGCCGGTGGGTTCGTTGGGTTGTTGTCGATTGGAAACATGGCCGGTCGCTTCGTCTGGTCCTCCACCTCAGACATCATTGGTCGCAAGCGGATCTACATGATCTATTTGGGTGTTGGCGCATTGCTTTACACCACGCTGGCGCTCGCCGGCGCGGGCACCACGATCCTCTTCGTGTTCCTGGCCTTCTTCATCATTTCCTTCTACGGCGGCGGCTTCGCTACCGTTCCTGCCTACCTGCGTGACCTCTTCGGCACCTACCAGGTCGGCGCCATTCACGGCCGGTTGCTGACCGCCTGGTCAGCCGCGGGTATCGCCGGACCACTGATCGTCAACGGTTTCCTCGACGCTCAGGGCACACCAGGCGAGCTCACCGCAGCCGCCTACCAGCCAGCACTACTCACCATGGTGGGTCTGCTGGTTATCGGTTTCATCGCCAACCTGATGATCAAGCCGGTCGACTCGAAGTTCCACGAACCAAAGGCGGCCCCCGAATCCGGGACGTCCACCAAAGAATCCGCTATGGAGGCATGAGATGAAGGTAGCAAGCACCACGTTCGTATGGGCCCTTGTGACCGTTCCCTTGGCATATGGGATCTTCCAGACCATGACCCGCGTGTCAGCACTGTTCGGCGGCTAACCACCCGCAGTTTGTAGTGCTGCACCAACGATGGCGGCCCCCACCCCTTGCGGGGTGGGGGCCGCCATCGTTAACGAGCCGTCGTCGTCGGTCGATCAGGTCTCCGACCAAAGGGCCGGTGTGCCGTTTACCAGCGGGGGTGGATCGCTTCACGGAAGTGGCGGTCGTAGATATCACGGACGCCGTCGTTCAACCGGGCCCCAAGATCCCCGGTGTCCGCTGCTGCTGCGTTGGCGCGCGCCTGCTCCACGGTGCGGGCGCCGGGGATGACGGTGCTGACGCTGTCCTGCGCCACAATCCAGGCGATCGCGGCCTGGGCGGTGGTCACGCCGTCGGGAACCAAACCCTCGAACTCCTTGACGGCCGTCAAACCGGTATTGAAGTCAACGCCCGAGAAGGTCTCTCCGACGTCGAACGCTGAACCGCTGATGTTGTAGTTCCGGTGGTCGTTCTCGGCGAACGTCGTGTCCTTTGAATACTTGCCGGAGAGCAGCCCCGAGGCGAGCGGAACCCTCACGATGATTCCGACGCCAGCCTCCTTGGCCGCGGGCAGCACCTCGTCCAGTGGCTTGAGGCGGAAGGCGTTGAGGATGATCTGGATGGTCGCAATGTTGCCGTGTTTGAGGGCGGCCAGGGCCTCATCAGTGCGTTCGACGCTGACCCCGTAGTTGCGGATGGCGCCTTCGCTGACCAGCGTGTCGAGGGCGTCGTAGACCTCAACGTCGGAATAGACCGACGACGGCGGGCAGTGCAGCTGCACCAGGTCGAGAGTGTCCACACGGAGGTTGGTGCGGGACCGGTCGATCCACTGGCGGAAGTTTGCCAGCGTGTAGTTCTCCGGCTTCTGCTCCACCCTGCGGCCCATCTTGGTGGCGACGGTGATGTCCAGGCCGGGGTTATCCGCCAGGAAGGCGCCGATGGTCTGTTCGCTGCGGCCATCGCCGTACACGTCGGCGGTGTCGAAGAAGGTGATGCCGGAATCGACGGCGGCGTGGAGGATGGCTGTGGCATCGTTGGGGTCTACGTCTCCCCAGTCGGCGCCGAGCTGCCAGGTGCCCAGCCCTACGGTCGAAACGGAGCGTGCGGTCTTACCAAGAGTTCGTTGTTCCATCCACTGACTCTAGCCAGCCGAGCGGCTGGCGTGGCAATCCCCGGATCCGGCTCGGCCGCTCTGGTCCGTCGGAGCGGGCAGGCGTAGCCTAGGGGCCATGACGAGAGTGGTTGTGGTCGGGGGTACTGGTCTAGTGGGGCACCATCTGGTGGACGAATGCGTGAGACGAGGCCACCAAACGCGATCGGTCAGCCGTCACCTTCCCGCCCACCACTCGCCGCGGTGGGTCGCCGGTGCCGAGTACATGGCAGCCGATGTGACGACCGGGGAGGGCCTGACGGATGCGCTGGCCGAGGCCGATGTCCTGATTGACGTCCTCGACGGACAGTTCGGAAAAGGTCAGCGGGCGCTCGACGACGGCGCCCTGAACCTGCTCACCGCAGCCCGAGAGGCAGGAATCGCGCGCGCCGTGGTGCTCTCGATCGTCAACTGCGACCTGGCGGCGTTCTCCTACTATCGGGCCAAGGTGCGCCAGGAGAAGATCTACCAGAATTCGTCGATTCCATCAGTGGTGGTCCGGGCTACCCAGTTCCACAACTTTCTGACGGTAGTGTTCGACGGCGGGCGCAAGGCCGGAGTACTTCCTGTCCTGAAGAACGCCGTGTTTCAGCCGATCGCCGTTCAGGATGTGGCAGGTGCGCTGGCCGACGCGGCAACCCATCAGCCGATACCCCAGGGGACCATCAACGTCGGCGGCCCACAAGTGCTGGAAATGGCCGAGCTGGCTCGCATCTACCGCGACGTCACAGGAGCAACCGGCCGCCAGATCACCCTGCCGCTGCCGGGTGCTCTCGGGAAGTTCTTCAGTAGCGGCGAGAATCTTGCCCGCGACTCGGCCGTCAACGGCTTGACCTTCGAGGCCTGGCTGCGCCTGCGCTCGGTCTGATGAGGCCAGACATCCCGGTCATGTCCCGACGGCGCTCGCACAGCGCACGGACCTGCACGCAAACACGCCGGGGGTACGCAGCACCAGGGCGCCCCTCCACACAGAACCGCCGGTTAGGTCCAGGGTCGCCGCTTGCAAGCGGCGACTCTGTGCCCAACCGGCGGTTCTATGGTCGCCCCAAAGGTCGCCTCGAGGGGCGCCTTCGTGCGGGCGGCGTGTTTCAGCCCGCCGAGGCCGAGGACCGCACGGTCGCGGCGACGGGTTCCTTGGCCGGGAACGACGGCGGGTTCACGCCGGCCATCTCCTCCATCACCCGGACCACCTGGCAGCTGTAGCCGAACTCGTTGTCGTACCAGACGTAGAGCACCAGGTTGGTGCCGTTCGCGATGGTCGCCAGTCCATCGACAATCCCGGCCCGGCGGGAGCCGACAAAGTCGGTGGAGACGACGTCGGGCGAGTCGATGTAGTCGACCTGCTTGCGCAAATCGGAGTGCAGCGACGTTTCGCGCAGGTAGGTGTTGACCTCGTCCTTACTGGTCCCGTCGGCCAGGGTCAGGTTGAGGATAGCGATCGAGACATCGGGGGTCGGCACGCGGATGGAGCTGCCGGTCAGTTTGCCCTCGAGCTCGGGGAGCGCCTTCGCGACGGCCTTCGCCGCACCGGTCTCGGTGATGACCATGTTCAGCGCC
This sequence comes from Arthrobacter sp. TMT4-20, assembly GCF_054510775.1. Classification (NCBI taxonomy): domain Bacteria; kingdom Bacillati; phylum Actinomycetota; class Actinomycetes; order Micrococcales; family Micrococcaceae; genus Arthrobacter; species Arthrobacter sp. TMT4-20. The sequence continues at coordinate 20,627 of NZ_JBTNDW010000011.1, forward strand.
GCCGAACGGCCACGCCGGTCACCCTGGTGGAAGTTGTCGATCAGGTTCTGGTCATTGGTGAACGAGTGCACCGTCTCCACATGCCCGTGCACCACACCGAACCGGTCATTGATGGCCTTCAACACGGGGGTGATGGCGTTGGTGGTGCAGGATGCGGCGGTGACGATCTGGTCCGTGGGCAGAATGGTGTTGTGGTTGATGCCATGCACAATGTTCTTCAGCGCACCCTTGCCCGGCGCCGTCAGGAGCACCCGGGCAATGCCCTTGCTCTGCAGGTGCTTGGACAGCCCTTCCTCGTCGCGCCAGCGTCCGGTGTTGTCGACCAGCAGGGCGTCCTTGATGCCGTAGGCGGTGTAGTCAACGGTGGACGGGTCGTTCGAGTAGATCACCTGGATGTGCACGCCGTTGGCGGTAATCGTGTTGGCTTCTTCGTCGATCCGGATGGTGCCCTCAAAGCTGCCATGCACCGAGTCGCGGCGGAGCAGGCTGGCCCGCTTCATCAGGTCGTTGTCGGCGCCCTTACGGACCACAATGGCGCGCAACCGCAGCCCGTGGCCACCGCCGGCCTTCTCGATCAGGAGCCGTGCCACCAGGCGGCCGATGCGCCCGAAACCATAGAGCACGACGTCGGTGCTGGTGCGTTCGTCGGCCCCGCGCTTGTCGACGACGTCGGCCAGCTCCGCGCGGAGGAAGTCCTCCAGGGAGGCGCCACCGCCGTCGGCCTTGAACTTCTGGGTCAGCCGGGCAATGTCGATGGCCGCGGCGCCCAGATCAAGGTCCACCAGGGTGCGCAGGAGCGGCGCGGTTTCCTCAAGGAACAACTCTTCCTTGCTGATCCGGCGGGCAAACCGGTGGGCTTTGAGGATGTTCATGGCCGACTTATTGATGAGGCTGCGGCCGTGGATGCTGATCACCACGTTGTTTTCGCGGTACAGCCGCCCGATGACGGGGATCATTCCCTCCGCAAGAGCCTCTCGGCTCATCCATGTGTCAAGGCATTCCGATGGGTCGCGGTGCACTGTCAATCCCTTCCTGCCGCTGGGTTCTCCAGCGTTGTGTGCGGCCCGCCGCGGACCCGGTCGAATAGGTCTGGCGCGGCTGGCTCATGCGCGCGTCCGCCCGGACGACGGCGTCGGGGGCGGGGATGGTGCGCGGGTGATAGGTCAAGAATATCGTCCCGACGCCGATTGGCGGTAAATGGTCACGGCGACGCAACGCGGCCGAAACAGCCAGCGCACATGCTGGAGCCATGAAGCGACCCCTGTCCCATGCGGCGACGGCCGAGGGCTTCACCTTTCGGACGTACGGTCGTATTCGTCGACTTCCTGACGGAAAGAAGCGAGTGCTTTCATCAGTCGAGGCGCTGGCGTGGACTTGGGGGATGGGTGGGACAGGGCTGAGCGTAAGCCGACGAGGGCCTGGGCCAGGGGTGGGCAGTGCGGACAGTGTCTGAGGTGCGCTTCGATATGCCGCTGAGTTTCGTCGGCGAGGGTCCCCTCAAGGTAAGGGGCTAGGGAGTCCCGGGCCTGCCGGCAGTCGGCGGTTTGTCGTTCGATCGTCCCGCTGGTCTTTGCCAGGATCTGGACCATGCGTAATCGCGCTCGCTGCAGGCGTTTATGTGCGGCTGCTTCAGAAAAGCCTCCTAGATCGGCGATCTCAGCTGCGCTCCAATCCAGACTGTCATGCAGAACGAGCATCATCCTGTCCTGTACGGGGAGTTGCGCCAGTCCGGCGCGGAGATGTTGTTCGTCCTCTGCCTGTTCAAGCACGGCGAGCGGATCTGGGACCGTCATGGCCCGAAGATCCTCATTGGCTGGCACAGTCAGGGGTGCGTTCCGCCCCGCAAGGTCTTTACTACGGTTGATCAGGATGCGGTGCAGCCACGTGGCCAACGAGGCGTCGCCGCGGTACGTGCCCTGGGCACGCCACGCCCGTTCGAGAGTGTCCTGAACCAGGTCGTCGGCGTCGATGCCTTTCGGCGCAGTCCGTTGCGCCAATCGTCGAAGGCGCGGCATTTCGGCGCTAAGCGCGGTAAGAAATTCTTCGGATGACAGCATTGCCGCACGCTCCTACGTCCAGTTCCGCTCGATGAACCGTCTAACAGAGTATCCGCGAAGGACAGAGGAAAGGAAAGACGATGGAATTCGTGAAGTTTATGCGCAGCAGCAGCGGTCGAATCCTGCGCATCACGGCTGGAGTGGTACTGGCCCTGGTGGGTGTTTTTGCCGTGGAGGGTGCCGGCGGGATAGCCCTGGTGCTGGTCGGTTTCGTAATGATCGCGGCTGGGGTGGTCAACTTTTGCCTGCTCGGACCGCTGTTCCACACCGATGTGTGGGGCAATCCAAAGCGGACATCTGAGCGCGCATAATGTCCGCGGCTTGCGCCAAGATAGCTGGCTGAATCAGCGAAGTGACGGGCCGGAGCAGGGTGGCTGACGCCAACCACCCGAGCGGCGGCCCGGATCTGTGCCCCGTTGAGACCACCTGATTTGACTAGGTTCGGTCCTGCACCGATGAGCGCCAGTTCCAGATGCGCAATACTGACTCAATGAATCAGACCAACTCGGTAACTTTGCGCTTCCTCGCTGCACCCACCGACCTCGGACACAGTGGTTCCGTCGACGCCGGGACGGTGCTGGAATGGGTGGATAAGGCAGCCTACGCTGCCGCCGTCGGGTGGGCGAAAAGTTACTGTGTCACCGCGTACGTCGGCAATATCCACTTCGCTGATCCGGTGAATGTGGGCGACATGGTGGAGGTCGAGGCGACCATTGTGTACACCGGGCGGTCGTCGCTGCACATCCAGACCGTGGTGTCCTCCGGTGACGTCAAAGGCGGCGACGCGTCAATGCGCAGCCAATGCCTGGTGATTTTCGTAGCGGTCGGACCGGATGGCAAGCCTGTTCCAGTACCACCGTACGAACCGTCGACCCCCGAAGAGGTCAGCCGCCGGGACGCGGCGAAGGCCCGGATCGCTGTGCGCGAGGAAATTGTCGAGGCGATGCGCGGACAGGTCTACACCGACGAAGGGACCGCCGAAAAAGTTACCCTGCGGTTCCTCGCGGCGCCCACCGACGTGAACTGGGGTGGCAAAGTGCACGGCGGCACGGTGATGGATTGGATCGATGAGGCCGCCTACGTCTGTTCGGCCCGGTACTGCGGCCAGGACACCGTGGCGGTGTTCTCCGGTGGGGTGCGGTTCTATCGGCCGCTGCTGATCGGGGACGTGGTGGAGGTGGAAGCCCGCCTGGTCTATACGGGCAACAAGGGAATGCACATCGCCGTCCACGTCAGGTCCGGAAAACCGACCGACGAGGAGATGAATCTGACCACCTACTGCCTCACCGTGATGGTGGCCAGGGATGCGAACGGCACAGCTGTGGCCGTCCCGGGGTGGATACCCCGGTCCGAAGAGGACCGCCGACTTGAGGCGCATGCGCGGGAGCTGCTGCAAATCCGGGGGCGCGCGCCGGGGAACCGGCTGCCCAACCACCTGACCCGTTAGGGGCAGGGCTTCCAGTGTGGTGGCTCCCCTCCCATTCGACAGACTCAAACGGAGGCGCCAGTCCGTCGGCATAATCCGCCGGGAGAACTTCCTCGCGGCCGGTGGGATCGTCGATGTCGTCCGCAGCAATGCCGCCCATTTTCGGTAAAAGACCACGACGAAGTTATCGGCTAGCACCGAACCAGCAATCCAGTCGTAGCCGGGCACCCACCCGAATTTTGGTTCTCGAACGGTGCAGCGATGGGTACGCCAGCAAGTTGGCCTCCGCCGTCGTTGTCAATCCGTTCCTTTGGAGTGTGACTGGTATGCCGGTGGCCAATCAATTCATTGCGCGGGTTGCCGCCGGTATCGTGTCATCAATTATGGTGACGTAACTAACCGTTATCGGCGCTGGTCGTCAACGCGCAGACTTGGAATGAATTCGTCGACTACTTCGGTGTGGCATGGAACGCGATGGTGGACCTTTGATGGAGCCGTGTCAGCGTCCCTCTTCCGTACTGGGTGAGCCGCTTCTCTGTCCGGTAGCACACGAGTCGCGAAGACATCGTTAGTTCAGCGAGCTGAACGCATCGCGCGCATGGGTCTTCGCTTCCCTTGGACGCAGGTCAGCGATCCGACGCGCCCCTCAGGGTATGCCCGCCAGGGCTCTCGCACTCAGCTCTGCTAGAACGCCGTCAGCCCAATCACGCGCCACATCGGCAGCGTCCAACGAGCCGCCTGCGTCGTGCCGCCCATACTCGCCTACTCGGACCGCTCCGCACAAGGCCAGTGCTTCGTCGAGTAGCTCACTGCCGCGCGAGTAGGTCTTCGAGTAGCTTCGGTCCCCCATGCCGAAGACCGCGTAGGTCAGCCCGGATAGATCCGGTCTGTTAGTGAGCAGCGCCTCCCGGATGGGGCGGACCCCTGTCGGTAGCTCTCCGTTGCCATAGGTGGAGCAAAGTACGAGGTGGGGTCGCGACGGATCGAGGTCCGCTACGTCGGCCTCGGAGAGGTCGGTAATCTCGACCTGCGCGCGTCCGGCGAGGTGGCGTCGCAGGTCTTCTGCGATCAGTTCGGCGTTGCCCGACTCGGTCCCGAACAAGATGGTGAGGGGCATTCCATCGCTTTCCTGCTCGGCTGCACCGGGCACGACCAAGGGAGGCAGCACGATCCCGGTGTCCCGGGCCGCCTCGAGTAGAGACTCACGGGTGCGCAGTTTGGCGCGCACCCGACCGGGCGCCGCACCAAGGACCTCCTGCAGGTCGATGCGCCGCCAGCCGTCAAAGTTGACCTCGCCTGGTAGTTCGCCGAGCTCCGTAACCCCGGGCGAGGACGCACCGACCGAGCCCGCGGCAATATCATCCGAAAGCACCCGCGCGAGAGACCGTGCGTCGGTGCGCTGATCGGGAATGGTTCCTCGAGGACCGCGCCGCAGCCATCCGGCGACGTATAGCCCGGGTTCTATCCGCCCGTCCGGATGAGCTCCGGGGGTAGCCCAGTGGTCGGCACCGCTTGTGAACCCAATGGCGGTGATCACACTGTCGGCGGTGATACGCACTGCGCCGTCGGCCCCGGAAAACAGCGCCGCTTCCGCTGCCTGCTCGCCTTCGATCCGCTCCGGTGACAGCCCGAACCACCACTCGACTCGAATGCGTCCCAGACCTTGTTTCGCGGAAGCGAGGTCCCGGACGGCATCGATACGCGCGTCCTTGCCCTCGACGTCATCGAGGGACTTTAGGCCGTGCACCAGGTGTTGTACACCGGGGAGGGCGCTGAGCTCCCGCAGCATCACAGGGTCAAACTTCGCCTGCGCCGGTGCAGATCGTCCTACCACGTGCACGGTCCGCACCGATCCGACAAGACTCCTGTGCACCTCGTCGTCGATGTCGCTGCCGTCGAGGCCTTCGGAGCCTCGCGCGATGAGACGCACGACGTCGAGGGCCACGTTGCCTTGGCCGACGACGACGACGTCCCGGCCGAGCGCAGGGATGTGCTCTCCCTCATCTGGATGACCGTTGAGGATCCGCGTCACCCGTCCCGCGCCTATGACCCCTTCACGAGCTGCCCCAGGGATATCGAGTCGCGCATCGACGTGCAGGCCGGTCGCCAGCACCACTGCATCAAAGTTTTTGCGGAGCTGTCCTAGGTCGATATCGCTACCGAGGGCTAGGCCGCCGTGGAAGCGTACGCCGTCGTGAGTGAAGAGGCGTTCGAACTGGCGAGCGACCGACTTGGTGCCTTGGTGGTCTGCGGCGACGCCGTAGCGGACGAGTCCGTACGGTACTGGTTGCCGATCGAACACGTCTATCTCGGCGTCTGGGAACGTCCGACGGATCGCTTGGGCTGAGAAGCACCCGGCGGGCCCGGCGCCGACGATGGCGACGCGGGGAGCCGGGGCTGCTCCGATGGTCTCGGGGGCCGCCTCGGAAGGCTGACTTCCGAGTGAAATCTCAGGCTTCGAGCTTTCATCCCAGGTGGCTGTAAGCTCAAGCATTCCGCGGAACACCCAGCCGCCGATGACGGCGGGACGCTCGGGATGCAGGTCAAGGCCGCGGAGCCGAGTAAACAGAGCGGGGAGTCCGACTGTCGCGACCTCGGCCTTCGCCACCCAGGCGCCCAGACAAACATGCACGCCCTTGCTGAACGCCAGGTGCGGTTTCACCTCTCTACGGATGTCAAAGATGTGCGCGTCGGGCCAAATGGTCTCGTCACGGTTGGCTGAGAGCACGCAGATGCCCAGCTTCGCGCCGGCGGGTAGTTTCACACCGGCGAGCTCCGTGTCACGGGTGACCTGCCGCGAGTAAAGACCGATGGGCGCAATCCAGCGGATAGCTTCATCGAAGACCATCGGCCACAGCGACGGATCCGCTTCGACTGCACGCCGCTGGTCGGGATGGGTGAGCAGCGCCCATGCGGCCACGCCGAGCGCGTCGCGCGGCTCGTTAAGGCCCCCGCCGATGGTCATTTTGATGTTGGCGCGGATTTTCTCAACGGGCATCTCGTAATCAGGGATGCGCAGCAGGGTTGAGATGAGCGAGGAATCGGGGTTTTTCGAGTGCCAGAGCAGCATTTCGTCGAGTGCGATATCCACCTCGTCGAATGATTGCTTGCCTAGGGCCCAGACGTCGGGATCGTTGGCGTAGTTGCCGGTTGCGTCGATCAGCGTCTGCGACCAGCGCTGTAGGTCCTGCTGCTTGGCGTTGTGGAACCCGAGGATCTCCCGGAGATTCTCGGCCGAATAGGGCGCAGCGAAGTCCCAGATGATGTCCGAGCCGGGGCCCTTATCAATCATTTCGTCGAGGTAGCGTTGGGCGTTCCGTTCAAACACCGAGGTCCATACCCGCTTGACCGCTCCGGGGCGCAGCACCGGCTGCCAGGCCTTGCGTTCCAGATAGTGTTCGGGGTCGTCGCGCCGGAGCATCGAGTGCCCCATTGCCCGGATCTGAAGGGAGTTCTCTTCATTGGCGGAGAAGGTGTCCTGGTCGAACTCCGTGTTGTGTACGGCGTCGTAGCTGGTGATCAGGTAGCGGCCGACGCCCGGCACCCAGTGCACGCCGCCCTCGGCGCGCAGCCGGTCGTAAATCGGGAACGGGTCCCGATAGAGGTCGGGAATGGTAATCCAGTCGGCGATCGGCGCCGTGTCGTGCACACCCGTCATGACCACTCCTTCGTGTTCTTTCGACAGAAAGTCTTCGGTGAGGAGCACTATGTAGTGCTCCAGCGAAATATCCAGTGGATGAATCCCTCTAACTATCACTCGCCCAGTAGTGTTAGAAAAGCGGAATTATTCTCTCTATATATTCGACGGAGGCGGATTTTGACTACGGTGCCCGACTTCACGCTCCGGCAGCTCGCCTACCTCGTCGCCGCGGCCGATCATGGCACGCTGAGTGCTGCAGGGCAGCACCTGCATGTCTCCTCATCCGCCCTTTCTGATGCCCTCACCGAGCTTGAGCGAATCCTCGGCGCCAGACTCACGATTCGTCGCCGCGCCCATGGCATTACGCTCACGACCGCCGGGGTGCGGATTGTCGAACGGGCCCGCCCTCTCCTGACCGCAGCGCGTGAACTGTCCACCTCGTTGCAGGCAGTCGAGGGCGAACTCGTCGGACCGATCACAATCGGCTGCTACCCGACACTCGCGCCCACCGTGCTCCCGCCCTTGCTGCACGACTTCGGCGAGGCGCATCCGCGGGTCGACCTGCACATCCGCGAGGCGACGCACGACCAGCTTGAAGGTAGGATCGAGTCTGGCGAGGTAGACGTCGCCTTCGTGTACGAAACGCTGGTCCCCGGGCACCCGCGTCGGGAGCGGCTCTTCTCCCTACCCGCGCATATCCTCTTGCCGGCGTCCGACCCGCTCGCGGACGCAGACGAGGTGAGACTCGAAGATGTTGTCGATCACGACCTGATTCTTCTCGATGCTCCGCCCTCGAGCCAGCACACGCTGTCGCTCTTCGAAAGCCGGGGGCTCACACCCCGCATCCGGCATCGCACCGCGAGTTACGAGGCGGTGCGGACCCTGGTGGGTCGCGGCTTGGGCTACGGTGTCCTGGTGCAACGTCCGGTGAATCAGGCTAGCTACGAGGGCTATCCTGTCGTGATGAAAGAGATATCTCCTGGAGTTGAGCCGGTCGGCATCGACGTTATCTGGTCGGCGACGGAGGACCCTCCGGAGCGGGTAGCCGCGCTGATAGCTTTCGCGCGTTCAATCACCTGGCCGGTGCCGGCCGCGCTCGCATGAGCATCTTGCGGTGGTCGATCAAAGACTCGCTGCTCGGATACGTCCGTGCCATGCAGGACGGACGGATCGTCGTGGACGGTGGAGTTACCGAAGTCGGGCACGGTTTCGAGTTCGCGGGGACGGATGATCCGCTGCGATTCGCCGGTCGTGTAACGCTGACAGGGCACAGCGGGATGATGCGAGTCGCCATAGCCGATCCAGCAATCGTTCAATCCGTTGCAGGCTGGATACTGGAGATCGCGGATCCCGACGACCCCGTGAGGCGGATGTCCTTTGCGACACTCACCGGCTTTGATGGTGTCACTGCCGAGGCCGCGGTGCTCACCGATGATGGCGCGGATCTGTTTTTCGGGCCGTATGAGGCGGGTACGCCGGTTGACGTCCCCGCTGTAGCGGATTGACGAGTTCGGGGCGTCGACCCAAAGGTCGACGCCCCGAACTCGTCAGATTTTTGTCTTTCAGCGTTCAGCTCAGCGAGCCGCGAACTGATCCTCGCAGTCGAGCGTGGCGTCTGTGTATTCAAGGTCCTGGTACTTGTCGAGACCGGCGAGGTACTCGTCGAGCACACCTTGGGCGTCGTCAAGGCCCTGCTCCTGAGCGAGCTCCACCCACTGCTGCTGGGTGCTGTCCTCGACCTCGCTGGCCCACTCGTCAGTCGCGGATTCTTCCCACGCGGTGAAGTCCTCAACGGTCGGCGCATCGAGCATCTGCTGGCACTGCTCGGCAGCTTGAGTGTTGAAGGCGTTGATTCCCTCGCCCCGGTTGAGCTCCTCGGTGACCGCTTCGACGGTCTGCTTTAGATCATCGGGGAGTTCGTCGTAGGCGTCGGCTGAGAACCACATTCCAAAAGTTGAATACTGACCGATTCCGGGGTCAGTCCAGTAGGGCAACAGCTCCATGATCTTGTAGTTCACGGGGAAGTCGATCGCACCGCCGATCGAGTCGATGACTCCGCGCTGCACGGCCTCGTAGGTCTCGGGTGCTGTGATCGCCTGGATGTTAACTCCTGCGCCCGAAAGCACCTGCTGCACGATGGGTCCCGAGGCCCGCATCGACAGCCCGGCCAGGTCGTCTTTGCTGGTGATCGGGTCGGGCGAACCGAGCAGCATCCGGCCCACTGGCCAGGTGGCCACGTGGTGGAGGCCGTTCTCTTCCATCACGTCCATCGCTGGCTGGTAGTTCTGGTGAATGTCGTACAGGGATTCAGTAATTGCGGCGGAGTTCTGGCTCAGGAAGGGGATACTCACCATGCTGGTTGATGGGAAGTACTGGGGCGTGTAGTCCGGAACGGTCACACCGATCTGCGCGCGGCCGGAGCGAACGCACTCGACCACCTCGGGAGCCTTGCACAGAGCTTCGGGAGCGGTCCGTTCGAAGGTGATCCGCCCGTCGGTCTCCTCCTCGATGCGGTCGAGGTACCAGTCCTGTACCGCCGCGTTCGGGGTGCCGGGCTGCGCTGCGGTGGAGAGCGTGAACTCAAAGCTTTCCTCCGTATCGCCTCCGGTCGGGCTGTCCTCTGCGACGACGCCGCCGCATCCGGTGGCGGCGAAGAGCGCAGCGGCCAGGCTAGTTGCAGCGATCACTGACCTGCGGGGATTACGGGAGTTATGTGATGAGAACATCATTGTCCTTTCAGTAGCGGTCGTCACCCGGCGGTGGGCGCGACCAGGGAGGGTAGGAAGAGAGCAATCTGGGGGAAAAGGAAGAGGACCGTGGTAACCCCGAGGTCGACGATGAACAGCGGCAAAATGCCCTTGAATACCGTCTCGGTCTTGACTCCGGTGGCACCGGCGACCACGAAGGCATTGATGCCGACAGGCGGTGTCACCATGCCGATCTCGATCAACTTGACGATCATGATGCCGAGCCACACGGATTCAAATCCCAGCTCGATGGCGATCGGATAGAGGATCGGCACGGTGATGACAAGGATTGACAGCGACTCCAGCACCATTCCGAGCGGAATCAGGCAGAGCAGGAGCAACGCCATTGCGAGCATGGGCGCTAGCCCGAGCCCCGATACCCAGTTGGTGACCGTCTCGGGGACTCGGGCCGCAATGAAGAACGCTGACAGGATGGACGAGCCGACGACGATGAAGAAGACCATTGAGGTGGTCGCGCCGGTATCCAGCAATGCGCCCTTGATCTGGCTGAGTACAACACGGGCACCTTCGCGACGGTTCTCCACGATGAGAATCACAACCGAGGCCAGAGCGCCGACTGCAGCCGATTCGGTGGAGGTGAAAACCCCCGAATACATGCCGCCGAGGACGATAGTGAACAGAATTGCGATGTAGGCGACCCCTCGCCAAGGCAAGTCGCGTAAGCGGGTTGGCGCCGCAGCGCCTTCCGTCGTGAGCTGCGCGGTGGTGATTCCTCCACGGCCCCGACTGCCTTGAGCCTCCTGGCGAGCCGCGACCGCAGCGTCGAGTCTGACTCGCGCCACTGCGTTGCCTAGATCGTCCGAATCGGTTGAACGCCCGATCTTGCGTGCGCCGGCGGTCATGATGTAAGTGATGTAGGCGGCTGCGGAGAGCAGACCGGGAAGCACCCCCGCGGCGAGCACCTGTGCGACCGAGGTGTTGGTCATGATCGCGTAGAGCACTAGGAAAGTGCTTGGCGGAATCATGACTCCCAGCGTCCCCGCCACGGCCACGAGTGCCGTCGCTGTGCTTGCCGGATAGCCGTGGGCACGCATCTCCGACACGGACAGCTTCGACATGGTCGCCGCCGTTCCGATGCTGGAGCCCGAGACTGCAGCGAACCCCGCGCATGCCATCACTGTAGCGACACCGAGACCGCCTGGGGCTCGACCAACCACGTGATTGGCGACGGCGAAAACATACTCGGCGAGCCGTGCGCGGACGGCGAACAAGCCCATCAGGATGAACATCGGCACAATCGTGAGGCTGAAACTGTAGGTCATGGAGAACGGTGACGATCCCAGTACATCGGTGGCATACCCCGTGCCTTTGAGCAACGTGAGCCCCAGTGCCCCCGAGATCCCGAGTGCCAAAGCGATCGGCATTTTGATGGCGAGGAGCGCGAGTAGCACCAGAATGACAAGCACTACAACGGTGGCGACGGTCATGAACGTACCTGTCCTTCTGCTGAAGGGGGCACTGCCGCTGGCTGGTCGTTGGCGTCTTCGCCGAAGGGGATCCGCGCGGCGACTGCCCTGATGAGGTTGACGACGGTAATAAGGAGGTAGGCGCTCAGGCCCGCGAGTAGGAACCAGCGCCAGGGCCAGCCGGGCCACTCAATGAGGCCGAAGGAGGTCTCGCCACGGTCGGTGGCATCAACCGCCCGTTCGAATGAGGCGTAGGTAATCCAGGCCATGAAAACCGAGGCGAGAGCCCAAACCACAATGTCGAGGACCCGGTTGACGCCCCGTCCGAACCGGTCAGACAACAACCGGACGGCTACGTGGTCGCCGGTCACTCCTGCCCAGGCGATTCCGAAGAACACGGCAATGACGAGACAGGACTGGGCCAACTCGAGTGTGCCGGGCAGCGTGCTGCGAGTGGTGAACCGGACGACGACGTTAAGCGCCGTCGATAACATGACGACGACGACCGCGCCCGCCGCCAGGATGGCCAACACACGGGCCGCGCCGACGATCGCCCGCTCGACCGGCGGAAGGCCGCCGCTATTCGGTTCAAGGGTCATCGCTGCTCCCAGAACTTGTAGGCGACAGTGTGATCAACGTTGCCGAGATTCTCGAGTGCGTCGCCCAGGGCTTCGGTTACCGCGTCGCACACGGGAGCGTCGTGGCCTACAGCCTGCTGCAACGAGCGGGCGATCCGCACGTCCTTGGTCATCAGCGGAAGTGCGAAGCCGGAGGCGAAGGCGCCGTCGACGATGTTTGCCTGCAGGACATGAGTGGTCACGAAGCTCTGTCCTGTGGACGCGTTGAGGATCTCCACCATCGTGGACCGGTCGAGACCGAAGCGCTCGCCCGCTACCAGCGCCTCGCTCGATGCCGTATATGCTGCAGCGGCGACGAAGTTGTTCAACGCCTTCATTGCGTGACCGGTGCCGAGCTTGCCGGTCCGGAAAATCCGCTGACTCATCGCGTCTATCACCGGAACCGCTCGTTCCGCTGCCGCATCGTCATCCGCTCCGAGCATGATGGCCAAGGTGCCGGCGATGGCGCGCTCGCGGGCGCCGGAGACCGGCGCATCCACCATGGGTAGCCCCGCCAGGGCAAGGATTCGCCCGGTCTCGACCGTTTCGACCGGGTCCGATGAACTCATATCGACGACTACGGTGCCGGAACGGAGCGCAGGATTGGCCTTTCCGCCCGGGCCGACGAGCACGGAACGGACGATCGCGCTCGTCGGCAACATCAGCACAATGACATCGCAGCGTGCCAGGCCAGCGACGCTCTCCGCGCCTTCAACACCCAATTCCTCTGCCACTCGGCGGGTAGCGGCCGGGTCGACGTCGTAGACGATGGTGTCGAAGCCATTTCTGGCGATATTGCTGACCATGGGATGGCCCATGGTGCCAAGTCCGATGAAGCCGACGACGGGGTTGGCGGTTGCAGACATCAGCTGACCTTCCCGGCGGCCGGGGCAGCCGCCTCACCGTCCAGTGAAAGCTCAATGCCTTGTTCAGCCAGGATCTCAGTCAGAGCGCGCATCCCCTCGACGGCAGCGGGAATGCCGCAGTAGAGGATGGAGTGAACGACAAGTTCACGAAGCTCGATGGGCGTGACGCCGTTGGCGACCGCGCCGCGGAGGTGGACCCGGATTTCATGCGGCTTGCCTGTCGCGATAAGTATGGCAAGGGTGATCTTGCTGCGGTCGGCCATGCTGAGGCCGGACCGCTGCCAGATGTCACCGAAGCAGTAGCGGGTGACGAAGTCCTGAAGCTTGTCGTCGAGGTCCGTGGTGTTGTCCACCTGTCCCTCAGCCCCCGCAGGACCGAACATGTGCCGGCGTTGCGCGATTCCAGCCTCGAACAGAGGGTCGTCCTTAATCATGGTTGGTCCTTTCCGGGGGCCAGGATTGAGAGGGAGTCGTACTGATCTGCGGGGACGGCTCGTTGGCCCTAATACAGATAAGTGTGCGGCGGTGACGCCCGAATATCTGGACCAGCGGCGCATGGATATCTGTTTTTCGCGCACGGCTGACGTACCAACAGGCCTCACGATCGGGGCCAAGGCGTCGCGGGTCACGAAAGGTGAGGTTGGGGGCTATCATGGTGCGCACGCAACGTTGCGACTCACTGCAAGGAGGCAGCCGATGAGCCTATCTGATCCGTCACAGTCGATGGAAAATCACGAGGGAGTGTGTTTCGACGAGTGGATTCGTCTGGTGGGCAACCGCTTCGTTCCATTGGCTCTCAGCACGGTCGACCCTCAGGGATTCTCGGGCACTCTCCGGACTCGCTATGTTGATGGCACGTGCGTCACCGATATCGAGGCCTCGTCTCACAGCGTCAAGCGGCTGGCGCGGTCAATCAACGACGGCGATCCACATCACCTGAAGCTCAGCATGCAGCTCGAAGGTACCGGTCTGGTGATGCAGGACGGGCGGAGCGCGCACCTCCAGCCCGGCGACGTCGCCATTTATGACACGACTCGCCCCTACACACTTGAGTACGACGGGCGTATGCGCTCTCTCGTGATGATGTTCCCACACAGCATGCTGGGGCTCTCCGCTAACTTGATGCATACGATGACCGCTGTCCGGCTCCGCGGCGACACGGGTATCGGGCGGGTTATCTGCCCTTTCATGCAGCATATCGCTGAGAACCTCGACCAACTAGAGGGCGTCGGTGGGGCCCGCATAATGCGCAGTGCGTTCGACCTCGTCACCGCACTACTCTCGGCTGAGCTACAGACGAACACACGGCGCGACCCAGGACTCGTTTCCATCGACGCAGTCGCCCAATACATCGACGCCCACCTTGACGATCCGGAGATGAACACCGACTCGATCGCCCGCGCTCACTTCATCTCACCGCGGCAACTCCAATACCTATTTCACGAGGAGGGGGCCACCGTTTCGAGTTACGTCCGAGGCCGACGCCTTGAGCGCTGCCGGCTTGATCTGGAGGATCCGGCGCTCGCATCGCGTTCAATAATTCAGGTCGCGCAGTCTTGGGGTTTCGGCGATCCGAGTCACTTCAGCAAACTTTTCAAGGCGACGTTCGATCGCAGCCCACGCCAACACCGCCAGCTCCTTCTCGGCACAGCAGTATCGGGATGAGCAGAAGGAAGGAAAGACACTAATGGCCCCACTCGATATAGTCCGCAATCACTATGTGGCCGCACGGGAAGGCGATTTCGATCGGGCATTTGCCGCCATCAGCGAATCGACGAAGTGGACCGAGGCCGCAGGGTCTGCCTATGCGGGCACCTTCATTGGGCCGGAAGCCATCATGGCGAATGTATTCACGCGTATCGGCGCCGATTGGGCGGGCTTCGAACTCCAGGAACTTGAATTCTTTCCGTCCGGGGATCGGGTTCTTTGTACAGGTTGGTATGCCGGTACCTCTGTAGCTACAGGTATTTCTATGCGGGCGCGCTTTGTGCACCTCTGGGAGGTCGAGGGGGACCGACTGGCGAGCTTCGAGCAAGTGGTTGACTCGGCCGCACAGAATGCGGCGATGGCTTAGGGCATCTCTGCGCTTCCGGACATGGTCTGTGCGCACAAACCCGAGAGCGCGAATCCTGCGCGGGGTTGACTGATCGAGAGACCACAGGAGGAACTCAATGACTGAAACACAGACAGCGACGCTGCTGGATGAGATCACCGTCGATCCGCAGTCGGGGCGAGCCATCCCCGACGCAGCCACCGGCAAGACCATGGGTTACGCACCCATTCACGACACTGCTGACCTCGATCGTGCGATCGCGGCGGCTAGAGCGGCTCAGCCCGCGTGGGCGGCTTTATCGCAGGCAGAGCGGGTGCTGATCATGCACCGCGCGGCAGACGAAATCGAGGCTCATGCCGAGGAGCTTGCGCGGATAATCTCGCAGGAACAGGGCAAGCCGCTCAATGGTCCAGGCGCGAGATTCGAGGCAGGGGGCTGCGCGGCATGGGTGCGTTCCGCCGCCGACACCGTACTTGAACCGGAGGTACTTTTCGAGGCTGAGGGCTCGAGATCAGAGCTCCATTACGGACCGCTTGGTGTTGTCGGGGCAATCGGACCCTGGAACTGGCCGGCCCTCATCGCTATTTGGCAGATAGCTCCCTCCCTCCGGATGGGAAACACCGTCGTGTCGAAGCCCAGCGAATATACGCCGCTCAGTGTGCTGGCGGTCGCGGCCCTCATGAACCGGCATTTACCCGAGGGAGTGCTCACCGTTGTGTCAGGAGGACGGGACGTGGGCGAAGCGATCGCTGGCCACCCCGGTCTCGACAAGATCATGTTCACGGGATCCACTGCCACCGGCAGAGCAATCATCCGCAGCTCCGCTGACAATCTCGCGCGGCTCACCCTCGAGCTGGGCGGGAATGATGCTGGAATTATTCTCCCGGGCACCGATATCGATTCGATTGCACAGAACCTCTTCTGGGGCATCTTCATCAACACCGGCCAGACGTGCGCCGCTCTCAAGCGCCTGTATGTGCACGACTCCCAGTACGAGGCCGTGATCGATGCGCTTGCGGCTCTGGCCAACAGCACGCCAATGGGGCCCGGACTCGACGAGAACAGTGCTCTCGGCCCACTTTCCACCTCGCAACAGTTTGATGTGGTGTCCCGGCTGGTCGATGACGCTCGCGACCGTGGAGCCCGCATCGTGGCGGGAGGGGAGGCGGCACCCGAGATCGGGCCGCACTTCTACCGCGCCACGGTTGTCGCCGACATCGAAGATGGTGCACCGCTTGTGGACGAGGAGCAGTTCGGGCCGGTCATTCCCGTGATCCGCTACACCGATGTCGATGACGCCATTGCCCGCGCTAATGCGTTGGACCAAGGACTCGGGGCTTCGGTCTGGACCGACGATCCGGATGAGGCCATGTCCGTCGCCGCCCGCCTCGACGCCGGGACTGTTTGGATCAATCAGCACGGCACGTTGAACCCGATTGTCCCCTTCGGTGGGGTCAAGGGCTCCGGTTACGGCATGGAATTTGGGCGGGAGGGTTTGAAAGCCGTCTCGGCGCCGAAGGTCATCACTCGCTGAGCTCGAACTTATTGGCATACTCGCTCACGGCTGTTTGTCCTTCTCGGAGACCTCGGCGGATCGCGCCGGTGGCTGGCTGGGCCGTAAAGTCCAACGGACTGTGATGCCTGCAACCGGATGTCAGTTCACAGACTTCGGGACACCCGCTGAGAGGGCTTGTCAGGACCGAGCGGCTGCCAGGACTCCCAGCGTCGCCACCCCGGCCATGGCCACCGCCATGGCCGGGTATCCGCCCAGGATTCCCGCCAACAGGGGGCCCGCCGCCGGGGCCAAGGCGCCCACCGCCGTCACCGGCGCGACAAACACTCCCTGCACCGCCCCGAAGTTCGACGTGCCCCACCGGTCCGCGACGGCTGTCGCTTGCAGCAGGGTGATACACCCGCGGACCGCGCCGGTCAGGACTGTAACCCCGATGAGGACGAACGCCGGACCGGGCAGCAACCCCAGCAACCAGAGGCAGGTAGCCCCCGCCGCCAACAGGAGCACAGCCCGCCGCACCGGGTTGGACCGGCCAGGCAGCACAGCGAAGAACAGTCGACCGATGACCTGGCCCACGCCGATCAGGCTGAAGGCGAGTACCGCGGTTCGGTAATCAAAACCCCGCTCCAGCAGTAGGGGAATCAGGTTGAAGGTCACCGCGAATAGGGCGAGGGTCGCCGCGGCAACCGCCACCTGCAGCATGATGAACCGGCGGCTGCGGGTTGTCGTACGGACGTTTTGGGTGACCGCCTGCCGTGACTGTGCCGGCGTCGGCGCCGACCAATGGGCATTAAGGAAGAACCAGTGGAGCGGGAGGGTGACCACCGCCAGGACACCCGCGAGCGCTAGAAAGGCGGACCGCCAGCCGATGCTCTCGATCAGCAGCGCCGTCAGGGGGGCATAGATGGGGGACGCGAACCCGGCGACGAGTGTCAGCGTGGTCAAGGCTTTCACTCGGGCCGGTCCATACCAGCGGGTCAAAACCACGAACGCCGGTTGATAAAACACTGCGGCCTGCGCCAGACCCGCCACCAGCCAAGCGGCGACAAACGCCGGCAGATTAGGGGCTGCCGCTACCAGCAGCAACGACGCGACGCCGATCAGACTGCCGGTCACCATCAGGCGCCGTGGCCCCGTCTGATCCAGCAACCGACCCACCCAGATCCCCACCACCGCTGAAACGATCAGACCGGCGGAGAAGGCGGCGGTGATCGCCGCAGCACTCCACCCGGTGTCCCGAGCGATGGGTACCACTGCCACGGGCAGTGAGTAGTACAACAGCCCCCAACTCGTGGTCTGAGTGATACACATTGCGGCAAGCCCACCCCGGGGGCGGTTCTCTTCCACCTCCGTCACCGGGCTACCCGCCGCGCTCGTCGGCCACTGGTTCGATCAGGTCCGCCCAGAGAGAGGTGCCGCTGCCATCGGGTGCCTCCCGCAGCAGGAGCCTTCCGGTGGATTCAAGGTGGCGGCGCATCGCGGAACCTGCGGCCACGGGGTCGCCGTCGTCGATGGCGTCCAGAATGGGCCGGTGCTCCCGGTAGACATCCTCCAGGGAACGGGATTTCTTGATCGTGGAAGCGCCAACCAGCCGGGTGGCGTCGCGAAGGTTCTCGATAATCCGGGCGGCGTGGGCATTGCCGGCGAGATCCAGCAGCAACCCATGCAGCCGCTGATCATGCAGCATGAACGCGGATTCGTCGCCCGCGAGGACAGCCGCCTGCATTGCCGAGTGTTCGTCATGCAACGCGGAGCGGTCGGCGTCGGTGGCGCGGACCGCCGCCCGCTCCGCTGCGGGGACCTCCAGGGCAAGCCGGACGGCGATGATCTCGGTCAGCTCCCGCGCTCCCGGCAGCACCACGCGGAAACCACGGTTGCGTTCGAAGGCCACCATCCCGGTTTCCGCCAACCGGAGCAGCGCATCGCGGACCGGGCTGCGGGAGACGCCCAACTCATCCGCCAACCGGTAGACGGAATACAGCTCACCGGGGACGAAGCTGCCGTTCCGGATCCCCTCCCGCACGGCCTCAATGGTCCGCTCGGTCAGGGACGGCGGCCGGGCGGCGGGGACGTGGGCGTCGTCGACGGCGGGTGACATGACTCCAAGGGTAATGCGCGACGGCGTTTGCGCACGCCGAAGGCCGAGCGTGCCGGGCAAAGACGCGGCTAGAGGTCCTCCCGGTAGGCGTGAGCCAGGGTTGGGTTGGGGCTGAACTGGCCGATGAACGCCTCGTCGGCCTTCCGCCGTCGGTGGGCGAAGAGTTCGGTGACCCCGTAGAGGACTGCCACCAGAAAGGGAATGAGGATAGCCAGGTGAATCGGAACAGAGCCTAGGACAAGGGGGATCAGCGAGAGGATGAAAAGTTGAGACAGTACGCGGCGGATGTACTTCATACACCCCACGCTAGGTTCACGAGCCTCGACGCACAATGGTCCCCGTCAAAAGGGCCGGGCAGACAGCACGAGGAATACCGCGCGGGCTCCGTCAGACGGCCGCTTCAGACCGGCAGCGTCAGACCGGTTGTGCCAGCCCGCTCCTGACACACGTCGCCACGCGCGCCCGACACGGGCGGAGGCACGGGCCGGCGTCCGGCCGCGACCCACTCAGCAGGCGGGCGACGGCGTCGTCGTACCGCGATAGCGCGATCTCAGCGATCGCGGGGCTCGGGAGCAGGGGAGCGCTGACGACGTCGGCCCCGGCCTTCGCGAGCTGGTCATGGAAGAACCCGGGCGCGAGGAGGTAGGACGCCAGCGCAACCGGCGAAGAGGGAGTGCCTTCGCGGAAGGCCGCGACGGCGTCAGGCACGGAGGGCGAGGCTTTCGCGCCGAACCCGGGGCGCACCGGGCCGGTCCTGAGTTCCGCGAGGCTCGCCTGAACTTCGGCGACGTCCTCGGCAGCGCAGGCATCGGAGGAGCCTGCTGCGGACAAGACGACGTCGTCGCCCTCGGCCACACCGGCTTCCACCAATCGCTGCTGCAGCACCCGCGCCAGGCGTGGATCCGGGCCGAGCGGAAGCGCCGATACGGTCCCCGGTCGGCTCGCCGCCGCCCGGGCAATGTCCACCTTCACGTGATAGCCGACCGACAGCAGCAACGGCACGATCACCGCGGGACGGTTCGGTGGAAGCGCGGCGACTACGTCCACCAGGTCGGGATCCTGCACGTCGACGTAGGCCTCAAGAACGTCAAGCTCAGGACGCAGTGCAGAGATCGCGGCCCGGACCGCGTTGATCTCGCGGCGCCCCTGGGCGTTGTCCGTGCCGTGCGCGCAGGCGATGAGGACCGGTGCGCCCACGTCCGTCAGATGCGAAGTCATGCCAGCCATTGAAGCACTGATTGAACTCTTACCGCCCGCTCAGGCGCGAAACCCGACCTCGATGAAAAGTTCCACCACCCCATCGACGCACCGCACCGGATACGTCCTGAGCCCCTGGCCGCCGGAGATCGAGGCACCGGTGGCCAGGTCGTACACCTCCTTGTGAAGAGGCGAGGCGACCGTCGGTGCGGCACCGCGAGACCCTATGATGCCGCGGGCCATCACGGCTGCGCCAGTTCGTGGATCGATATTTCCGACGGCGTGGAGCCGGTCACCAGGCAGCCGGAACAGGGCAACCTGGACCGTTCCGACCAGCGCCGCCTCCCCCCAGCATTCCTCAAGGTCGTCGAGACGGCAGACCTGTTCCCAGGCCAGCTCGACGGCGGCCTCCGAGATGGCGGGACGGTGCAGGATGAGCTCGGTCATGACGTTCTCCTCGATCGCGGATGGTGCACTGGGGACAACGCTAGGCTGCGGACATGTCGCCCACGTCCCGGGTTCGTTGCGCCCGCGTAACGACCACCTCACAGGTCGGCGGCCGCTCCGTGAGTCGATTGTTAACGTTGCGATACATTCACGACACATAAGCGACACTCCCCCCTCATACTGTGGAGCGAAAGACGGGACCGCCTGGTCCTGACGGGAGGCACCACATGAGCGAGACCCGATCATCCCGGCCCGCTGAGGATGCCACCACACCGCAGGAGCGGCGCATTGTCGTCATCGGCGGTGGGCCAGCGGCGCACCGCTTCGTCGAAGCGCTCTGGCGACGTGGCACTGACGGCCTGCACCTCACTGTCCTGACGGAGGAGGCCCATGCTCCGTATGACCGGGTGGCGCTGAGCCGGCGACTGATCGACGACGTCGACCTCAGCCTCGGCGAGTCCATCATGTGGCGTGAACCCGCCATCGACCTCGTCACCGGCGAGCGCGCCATCCACCTGGACCTTGACGCCCAAAGCGTGATGGGTGCCTCCGGCACGCGCTACCCCTACGACGACGTTGTCCTCGCCACCGGATCGGAAGCCGTCCGGCTGCCTCTGCCGGGCGGCGAGCACGCAGCGGTGTACCGCACGGTCGATGACATGCACTGGCTCCGCTCGGAGACGGCACGGCTCGCCGCCGATCTCGGGAGGGCGCCGCGCGCCGTCGTCATTGGCGGCGGCCTTCTCGGCCTTGAAGCTGCGGGAGGCCTCCAGCAACTCGGCGCTGAGTCGACCGTCGTCAACAGGGCGGGGTGGCTGATGAACGCGCAACTCGATCAGGGCGGGGGCCAGGCGCTCGGTCGCCTCATCGCGGGAAAGGGGTTGGGGATCAACTGCGGTGGCGCGCCGACCGGCATCACCACCGACGACGGTCGCGTCACCGGCGTGACCCTGAGCGACGGCACCGCCCTCCCCGCCGATCTCGTGGTTTTCTCAGTCGGCATCCGGCCCCGTGATGAGCTTGCTCGGGAGGCCGGCCTCGACGTGGCACCCCGCGGCGGAATCGTCATCAGCGACGCCTGCAAGACGGCCCGGCCTGGAGTCTGGGCGATCGGTGAGGTGGCGAGCTACGAGGGGGTCAGCATGGGGCTGGTCGCGCCAGCGAACGCGATGGCCGAAGTCTGCGCGGACGGCATCCTGGGCGGGCTGTCCACCTTCCCCGGTTTCGACACCGCCACCAAGCTGAAGCTCTCCGGCGTCGAGGTCGCGAGTTTCGGGGACGCGCTCGCGGAGTCGGAAGGCAGCCTCGAAATTGTTTACGCCGACCCTGCCCGGGGTCTCTACCAGAAGCTGGTGGTCACCGACGATGCCCGGACCCTGCTCGGCGGCATTTTTGTTGGGGACGCAGCGCCTTATTCGGCGCTTCGGCCGCTGCTTGGCCGCGAACTCCCCGCCGAGCCGGGCGCCTATCTTTCCTCGGCCGGCACGGGCGACGCCCCACCGTCGGAGCTGCCCGACGACGTCGTCCTCTGCTCCTGCAACAACATCACCGCAGGGGCGTGCCGCTCAGCGGTGCACGGACTGGACGCCAACGGTGAGGCGACCGACCCAGCGCTGGACATGCCCTCACTCAAAGCGTGTTCCCGTGCAGGAACCCAGTGCGGCTCCTGCGTGCCAATGCTCAAAAAGCTGCTCGACGCCGAGCTCACCAAGGCGGGCCGTACCGTTTCGAAGGGCATCTGCGAACATTTCGCGATGTCGCGGCCCGAGCTGTTCGAAGCCATCCAGGCTCTTGATCTGGCGTCTTTCCAGGACATCATCCTCCGCTTTGGGGCGACCGAGGAGGCGAAAACCGGGCACGGCTGCGACATCTGCAAACCGGCCATCGGTTCCATCCTCGCCACACAGCGCGGGGAGTACGTGCTCGACGGCGGCCGCGGCACCCTCCAGGACACCAACGACCGTGCACTCGCCAACATGCAGCGTAATGGCACCTACTCGGTGGTGCCGCGGATTCCCGGCGGAGAAATCACGCCGCAAAAGCTCGCCGTCATCGCGCAGGTCGCCGAGCAGTTCGGTCTGTACGTCAAGCTCACCGGCGCCCTGCGGATCGACCTGTTTGGGGCCCGGCTGGAGCAGCTACCGGAGATCTGGAAGATTCTCGTGGAGGCGGGGTTCGAGTCCGGGCAGGCCTACGGCAAGGCCCTGCGGAACGTGAAGTCCTGCGTCGGGTCCACCTGGTGCCGGTTCGGGGTGCAGGACTCGGTGGCCATGGCGATCAACCTCGAACTCCGGTACCGCGGGCTGCGGGCGCCGCACAAGTTCAAGATGGGGGTCTCCGGGTGCGCCCGCGAGTGCGCCGAAGCCCGCGGCAAGGACGTGGGTGTCATTGCGACCGACCAGGGGTGGAACCTCTACGTCGGCGGCAACGGCGGCTTCCAGCCCGCCCACGCCCAATTGCTCGCCCAGGACCTTGACGACGCAACGTTGATCCAGTACATCGACCGTTACCTCATGTATTACATTCGCACCGCGGACCGCATGCAGCGGACTGCCCTCTGGATGGACGATCTCGACGGCGGTCTCGAGCACGTGCGCGACGTCGTCATCAACGATTCCCTCGGCATCGCCGCCGACCTCGAAACCGCGATGGCCCGCCATGTGGAGCACTACGAAGACGAGTGGGCGGCGACGCTTAACAACCCTGACCGGCTCCGGCGTTTCAGGTCCTTCGTCAACGCGCCGGACGCCGCAGACCAGTCGATCGTCCTCGTCGAGGAGCGCGGCCAGCGGCGCCCGGCCACCCCGGCAGAGATTGAGGCCGGCGCAGGACGCGTCAACCTCGGGGCGGAGATCCCCGTCCGCGCCGCAGCAGAAACCGTGGAGGGCTGAGCCGTGCATCTCGATATTGATCTGTCTGGACGCCGCGTGGTGGTCATCGGAAGTGAGCGGGCCGCCCGCCGGGCCCTCGCGCGGTACCGGTCCGCGGGTGCCGTCGTCGAGCGGTATCCCAATCCTGGCGACTGCACAGCACCCGTGCTCGACGGTGTTGCACTCGTCGTTGTCATGGAAGGGGCGCCCGCAGCCGCGGCGCCCACCGCTGGCCCGAACCCTTGCGGCGATGCACTCCGGGGGCGGTGCCGCAGCGCTGGCGCGCTCCTCACCCGGGAGGCAGCACCGTCGGATACCGGCCATGTGACTTTGATCGGTGGTGGACCCGGCGCGTTGGGGCTGTTGACGCTCGACGCCGCGGCAGCCCTCCGGGAGGCCGACGTGGTGCTGTACGACCGGCTGGCTCCCGCCGAGGCCCTCGCCGAGTTTGCTCCGGCCGCGGAACTGCTCGACGTCGGGAAACTGCCAGGTCATCACCGGGTGCCGCAGACCGAGATCAACGACCTCCTCGTCAGTCGTGCCCGTGCGGGACGGCACGTGGTCCGGTTAAAGGGCGGCGACCCTTTCGTGTTTGGGCGCGGCAGCGAAGAGCTGGCGGCCTGCCTTGAGGCGCAGATTCTCTGCCGGGTGATCCCCGGCGTGAGCTCGGCGATTTCGGTGCCCGCCGCCGCGGGCATCCCGGTCACACATCGCGGGGTCAGTCACCTGTTCACTGTGGTGTCCGGGCACGCTCCCTTGACTGATGAGGAACATGAGCATCTCGCGGGGCTGGGCGGCACGATTGTGGTCCTCATGGGGGTCTCGACGCTTCCGCAGCTGGTGGCCGGACTCGGCCGGGCCGGAATGCGGCAGGACATGCCGGTAGCCGTCGTCGAACGCGGGTATAGCCCATCCCAGCGGACGACGGCGGGTACCCTCTCGACGATCGTCACGGCCGCTGGCGTCAGCCGGTGCCAGTCACCCGCAGTCCTTGTGATCGGTGAGGTGGTGCGTGTCGGACTCGAACTGCAGGGCGGCGCCGCCCACCTGGCGCACCTGACCGAATCCCTGGCATCGTGACCGGGGCGATCCGCATGGATGGAGCCAGCAAACAACTCGCGGGCTTCCGCATCGGGGTGACCTCCGACCGCCGTTCGGGTGACCTCATCGATGCCCTCGAACGACGCGGCGCTACGGTGTTCCATGCCCCGGCGCTGAAGATCGCTCCGATCGCTGAGGATTTGGCGTTACTGACGGACACCGCAGCCATGGTGGCCGCGCGCCCCGACCTGTTCATCATCACAACCGCCTACGGGATGCGCCGCTGGTTCGAGGCCGCGGACGCCGCCGGGCTGGGCGACGACCTCCTTGAGGTGCTGGGGGATGGCCGTATCTACGTCCGCGGGCCCAAAGCCAGGGGAGCGGTGCGCGCAGCGGGGCTGGATGACGAGGGCATCAGTTCCGATGAGACCACGGCGACCCTCGTCGACCAGTTGCTGGAGCAGGATCTCTCGGGACTGACCATTGGCGTTCAACTGCACGCGTATGCCGACGCCCATCAGCTGGACCGGCTGCAGGCCGCCGGCGCTACCCTGCTGACGGTCACGCCCTATCGCTGGGTTAAACCCGAGGGCTCCGAACGGTTGCCCCGCCTGATTGAGGCGATCTGCACCGGCCAGCTGGATTGTGTAACCTTCACCAGCGCGCCGGCCGTTGACGCCTTGTTCAGCACGGCCGCGGAGCAGGGCCTTCAGGCGGAACTGGTGCAGCGATTTCGCACCACCGTCCTGACTGCCGCCGTGGGACCGGTCACCGCGCAGCCGCTGATCGAGGCGGGAATTGAGCCGCTCGTGCCGGAACGCTTCCGGATGGGTGCACTGATCCGCCTGGTCTGCGACCACCTTTCGGAAAATTACGTGGAACAGCTGAGCACCTCGTCCGGGTGCGTCGAGGTGCGGGGCCGGGCCGTCCGGGTGGATGAGGTGGAGGTGGACCTCGCCCCGGCGCAACTCGTCCTCTTCAAGGCCCTCGTTTCCGCGCGAGGTGCTGTCCTCGGCCGTGACGCCCTGGTGGAACTCCTGGCCCGAACCGGCGCCAGCCACGCACTGGACATGAATGTGAACCGCCTGCGGAAATCCCTGCCCGATCCTGCCCTGATCGAAACAGTGGTCAAACGCGGGTACCGGTTACACATCTAGACCGCCACGGCGAAGTGCTGCTCGATCACGGCCTTGATGTCTTCGTGGCATCCCCCGCATCCCGTTCCCGCCCTGGTGCTGGCCGAGACATCGGGGACAGACGTGCAGCCGTTCACCACTGAATCCGCCACCGCGCCCCGGGTGACCCCCGCACAACGGCAGAGTGTCGCGTCGGGTCCGGAAGGAATCGCCGCCACAACTCCCTCGGCGCTGTCGAGCCGCAGCAGGCTGGAGCGGTCGGCCGGGAGCTCACTACCGCGTTCAAAAAGCAGGACCAGTTCCGCGCCGGTCCGTGGCATCCCCACGCAGACCAGACCCGTCAGGACACCGTCGCGGGTAACCATTTTCACGTAGCGTCCGTGCCCCGGGTCTGCCCAGACGGCCACGGCCAGCCCCGGCTGAACGGCCCAGGGATCCGCGTCCGTCTCGCCCGCCGTCACGGCGTCCACGCCGCGGGCCTTCAACACCAGGACGGCGTCGCGTCGCTCGGGAAGCCCGACAACGGAGGCTGGAACACCAGCGAATTCAGCAGCCCACGCCATGCCGAGGTAGTCCGCCTGCTGCCAGCCGGGACCGATCAGCCCCTGTGGGGCGGTGTCCTCCGTGCAGGCGGGGCAGGAACTGTCCCGGCAGCGCACCTCGGCGCAATCCCCGATCGCCCAGATGCCCTCCGCATTGACCGCGCGCAGCGTGTGATCGACCAGCACGCCATCGGCGACGTCGAGGCCACACTCCTCGGCGAGTTCGGTCCGCGGCCGCACACCACACGCGAGGACTAGTCTGCCACCGTCGATCCTCGTCCCGTCCGCGAGGTCCAGGCCAGCGAATCGGCCGTCCGCGAGGTGTACCCCGGTCGAGGTGCCGGCGACGACGGCGATGCCTGCGTTACGCAGCGCCGCCGCGAGAACCAAAGCCCCCTCACCCAGAAGCCGTTCCATCGGGGAGCGGCCATGATGCACGAGGGTGACCCGGCCGCCCTCCTCGGCGGCGGCAATCGCCGCCTCAATGCCGAGGATACCGCCGCCCAGCACCACGATGCGTTCCCGGGAGGCCAGAGCGGTTGCCACGGCGCGGGCATCGTCGAGGTCGCGCAGGAAACCGACCCCTGCGGGTAACGCCTGTGATCCGCCGTCGTCAATGCCCTCGAGGCACGGCAGGATGGGGCGCGAACCGGTCGCGAAAACCAGCCGGTGATAGGTGATCACCTCTCCGTCGTCGAGCAGTACCTGCCGGGCGGGGCGGTCCACCTGAGCTACCCGGGTGTCGAGACGAACATCGATGCCCAGGGCCATCAACGCCGCCGGGTCGGCCAACCCGATGGCTGCCTCACGGCTACGGCCGACGGCCACATCGGCGACGAGCACCCGGTTGTAGGCGGCCTCCTTCTCCTGGCCGATGATCGTTACGGCGACCTTTCCAGCGGCAACGAGAGGCTCAAGATGTTCAACGAGCCGGGCCGCGACCGGGCCGAAACCCACGATGACAATCCGCTCCGGAGCACCGGACTCAGGGTTACTCATGCGTTGACCTCCAGCTTGTCTGCCAATGACCGGGACGGGTGGGCGGACAGAGCCGCTACTCGTACCGGGGTTGTCTTGAATTCCGGCATGCCGGAGATGGGGTCGGTCGCGCTGGCCGTGAGTCGGTTCGCGCTGCCTGCCTCCGCGTAGTGGAACGCGAGGAACACTGTGTCCTGCCGGATGTCGGCCGTCAGATCGGCCAGAGCGTGGGCTTCGCCGTTCTCACTCGTGACGACCACACGATCATCCTGGGCAATGCCGAGGCCATCAGCCGTGACGGGATGAAGTTGCAGCCGCGGCTCGGGCTGCGCCGACAGCAACTCGGACACCCGCCGCGTCTGGGTGCCGGACTGGTAGTGCTCAAGGAGGCGTCCGGTCGCGAGGAGCAGCGGCGCGGGAACATTGGAGCCGGTCGTTGCGGCCTGCGGGGCGACCCGGACCAGAGCGGCGCGGCCGCCCGGATGCGCGAATGCGTCGAGGAAGAGCCGGGGCGTGCCGGTGCCCCCCATCGGGTAGGGCCAGTAGGCAGCTGTCCCGCCGTCGAGCAGATCGTAGTCAAGCCCTGAGTAGTCGGCCAGACCACCGGCGCTGGCACGGGCGAGCTCGTTGAACATCGTCTCGGGGTTCTCACTGAACAGCGAAGGGGCCTCCAGGAGCCGCGCGAGTTCCTGCATGATCCAGAGCTCACTGCGGGCACTTTCCGGAGGTGCCACGGCCGCCCTGCGGCGGAGGACGCGGCCCTCAAGATTGGTGATAGTGCCCTCTTCCTCGGCCCACTGCAGGACCGGAAGGACGACGTCGGCCAGCGCCGCGGTCTCGGACAGGAAAAAGTCGGAAACGACGAGCAGGTCCAGTGAGCGCAGACCGTCGATGACGGTCGCCGCGTTCGGCGCCGAGACGGCAATGTTTGCCCCGTGCACGAAGAGGCACCTGACGCCGTCCGGGCGGCCCAGCGCAGCAAGGAGTTCGACGGCGGGAAGTCCCGGCCCGGGGATCGCCTCCTCGGGTACTCCCCACACGTTGGCGATGTGGGCGCGGCCGGCCGGGTCGGTGATCTTCCGGTAGCCGGGCAGCTGGTCGGCTTTCTGGCCGTGCTCGCGACCGCCCTGGCCGTTGCCCTGCCCGGTCAGCGTCCCGTAGCCGCTGTGGGAGGTGCCAGGCAGCCCGAGGAGGAGGGCGAGGTTGATGGCCGCCGTCGTGGTGTCCGTGCCATCAGCGTGTTGTTCGATGCCCCTGCCGGTGAGAATGTAGGCGCCCGGACCGCCGTCGGCTCCGCTGCGTGCGCCGCGCGCCAGCAGCCGTGCAGTCGCCCGGATGGACGCAGCAGGAACGCCCGTGAGGCTCTGAACGCGCTCGGGCCACCAGCGCGCGAGCCCGCGGGCGACGTCGTCGTACCCAATGGTCCGTTCGTCAAGGAACGCGCGGTCCTCCAGGCCCTCGGCGACCACCACGTGGGCGAGTCCGAGGAGGAGGGCGAGGTCAGTGCCGGGGGTGGGCTGCAGGTGGATGCCCTTGCCCTGGTCAGCGAGGCGGGCCGTCGCGGACCGTCGGGGGTCGACGACAACGAGCCCGCCCGCACCCCGGGCGCCGCGGAGGTGCTGCACAAAGGGCGGCATCGTGTCAGCTGCATTCGAACCGAGGAGGAGGATCACCGAGGCAGCGTCGAGGTCCTCGAGAGGGAAGGGGAGGCCGCGGTCGACGCCGAACGCCCGGTTCCCGGCTGCCGCAGCGGACGACATGCAGAACCGACCGTTGTAGTCGATGCGGGAGGTGCGCAGGGCGAGGCGGGCGAACTTGCCGAGCGTGTAGGCCTTCTCGTTGGTGAGGCCTCCGCCGCCGAACACCGCGACGGCGTCCCGTCCATGAGCAGCCTGGATGGTGCGGACGCGGTTGCTGATGAGCTGCAGGACGTCATCCCAGGGGGCCTCCCGCAGGACGCCGTCGCTGCCGCGGAGCAGTGGCGCGGTCAGGCGATCCGGGTGGCGGAGCAGGTCGGCTGCCGACCAGCCCTTCCGGCACAGGCCGCCCCTGTTGGTGGGAAAATCGCGGCCGGCGACCGTAGCCCCACCGCCGGCGGTGGACGCGCTGACAGTCATCGCGCATTGCAGTGCGCAGTAGGGGCAGTGCGTTTGCTGTCCGGGGCCGGTTTGCTCCATGGTGGTCAAACCTTGCCGAGGGTCGAGGAGCGGCGAAGGTAGAAGAACCAGGTGACGACGAGCATCAGCACATACCCGCCGACGAAACCGTAAAAGGCGAAGTCGTAACTGCCGGAGGCACCCTTCGATGCGTTGAGGACCTGCGGGATGAGGAAGCCTCCGTAGGCGCCGATCGCCGAGATGAGGCCGAGTGCTGCCGCGGATTTGCGCGCGGTGCTGACTGATTCGCGCAGGTCTGTCTGTCCTGCCACGGCTCCCCTCACCGCGAAAATTATGGGGATCATCCGGTAGGTGGCGCCATTGCCGGTTCCAGCAGCGGCGAAGAGGACGAGGAAGAGGCCGAGGAAGAGCCAGAAGTTGGCGAGCGGAAGAGTCCAGACAACCGTGAGGGCGACCGCGGCCATGACGGCGAAGGCTGCGACGGTGATCAGTGCTCCGCCGAAACGATCGGCGAGGCGGCCGCCGAAGGGCCGGGCGAGGGATCCAACCAGCGGTCCGAGGAACGCCAGAGAGAGGGTCACCGGTCCCATCGCGAGGGTGGAAAAGGCGGGGAACGAGTCGATGATCAGTTTCGGGAACACCCCAGCGAACCCGATGAAGGATCCGAAGGTGCCGATGTAGAGCAGGGACATGATCCAGAAGTGCGGTTCGCGAAGGGCCGCGAGGGAACCCGCAATGTCGCTTTTCGCGTTGGATAGGTTGTCCATGTACTTCCAGGCGCAGAAGGCCGCGATGAGAATTAGCGGCACCCAGAGCCAGCCGGCCAGCGGAAGGTTCAGGGTAGCGGCAGCGCCCAGCGCGACGGCGATCGGTACCACCAGCTGTGCGACGGCGGCACCCAGGTTTCCTCCGGCGGCGTTCAGGCCGAGTGCCCAGCCCTTTTCACGGGCAGGGTAGAAATAGGTGATGTTCGCCATCGAGCTGGCGAAGTTACCACCACCAAACCCTGCCAGTGCTGCGACAGCGAGCAGCACGCCGAAGGGCGTGTCCGGGTTCGAGACGCAGACAGCCAACCCGATGGTGGGAATCAGGAGAAGCAGGGCGGAGATAACCGTCCAGTTCCTGCCGCCAAATCGCGGCACCATAAAGGTATAGGGGATCCGGAGGGTCGCCCCGACGAGAGACGGCATGGAGATCAACCAGAAGATCTGCGAGGTCGAGAGGGTGAAACCGGCTGCCGGTAGGTACACGACAACGATCGACCACAGTTGCCACACCACGAACCCGAGGAATTCGCACATGATGGACCACCGCAGGTTGCGCTTGGCAATGGACTTGCCCACAGTATTCCACTGCGTGGTGTCCTCGGCGTCCCAGTTGTCGATCCACCGGCCGGGCCGGTGCAGGAGTGTTGGCGCGGTCGTGGCGGGTCGAGCACTCAGGTCCGCCGGTGCTGCTTCGTCAATGCTCACGGAGACCTCCAGGGTTGGTGTTTCTACTTCCCCTGACGATACGGAGCCCGCGTTTCCACTCATGGCGTGCCACGTAAACGCTCCGTGACGTTCACCTATCCGGACTGGAATGGCTCTGTGAGAACTTCTACGCCATGAATCATGGGACCCTGAATGATGAGTAACATGTTACTCATGGCAATGACGCTCACAGCACCCACCTCCCTGGTCGTTGAACTTCAGTCCAGGGGAGTCTCCGACGTGCGGATCGACGCAACGTCCCGGGCGACCTACTCGTCCGACGCGTCCCTGTACCGGGTGCAGCCGACGGCGGTGGTCTTTCCTCGGCACCTCGACGAGGTCCTCGCGACGCTCGAGGTCTGCCGGGAGCGCGGCATCCCCTTCACCTCCCGCGGCGCCGGCACATCCCTGGCTGGCAACTCCATTGGCACCGGAGTGGTCATCGACTTCAGCCGCCACCTCAATAGAGTCCTGGAGTTCGACGCTGAAACCCGCACCGCCGTCGTCGAACCCGGCGCCGTCCACGCCACGCTCCAGAAGGTGGCCCTAGCGAACGGGTTGCGCTTCGGCCCCGACCCGTCCACCCACACCCGCTGCACCGTCGGCGGGATGATCGGCAACAACGCCTGCGGGTCCCGCGCGCTCGCCTACGGACGCACCGCCGACAACGTGACCCACCTCGACGTGGTTACCGGGTCCGGCGCCAGGCTTTATCTCGACGCGCAGGGCACGCCGTCGTCGTCGGAGACCGACGCGCTGCGCTCGCTGGTGGCCGCAGAACTGGGCACCATCAGAACCGAACTCGGCCGCTTCGGCCGGCAGGTCTCCGGGTACTCCCTCGAACACCTGCTCCCGGAACGTGGGTTCGATCTCCGCCGGGCGCTGGTCGGCAGCGAAGGGACGCTCGCCGTCGTGCTTGAAGCGGGAGTGCGGCTGGTCGCTGACGCACCGCACAAGACCATGGTGGTGCTCGGGTTCGAGACCATTGGCGACGCCGGAGACGCCGTCACCAGCGTCCTACCCTTCAAGCCCACCGCCTGCGAGGGCCTGGACTCGCGGATCGTCGACGTGGTTCGCACCCGGAAGGGCCCGCAGGCGGTGCCCGAACTGCCCGGCGGCGCGGCATGGCTGTTCGTCGAAATCTCCGGGGACGACGCCGTCGACGTCGCCGACCGCGCGGGTCGCCTCAGCGCCATTGCGCAGGCTAAACATGCCCGCATCATCACCGACCCGCGGGAGGCGCTCGCGCTGTGGCGGATCCGCGAGGACGGCGGCGGACTCGCCGGCCGCTCACCGGCGGGTGCCCCCGCCCACGCCGGGTGGGAAGACGCGGCCGTCCCGCCTGAACGGCTGGGTGATTACCTCCGCGAATTCGACGAACTGCTGCTGACCCACCACCTCACCGGGTTCCCGTTCGGGCACTTCGGCGACGGCTGCGTCCACATCCGTCTCGACTTCCCGCTGGCACACCATGGCACCACGGTGTTCCGGGAGTTCCTCACCGACGCGGCGAAGCTGGTGGCCCGCTACGGCGGCTCGCTCTCCGGGGAACACGGCGACGGCCGTGCCCGCAGCGAACTCCTGCCCTACATGTATTCGCCCGCCGCCATCGCGCTCTTCGGGAAGGTCAAGGGCATCCTCGACCCGGACAACATCCTCAACCCCGGGATCCTCGTCAACCCTGAGCCACTCGACGCGAACGTGCGGGTGGCGGAAGCGGGGCCGTTACGGTCGAGGCTCGGTTTTGGTTACCTGCACGACGACGGCGATTTCAGCCAGGCGGTGCACCGCTGCACCGGGGTGGGGCTATGCCGGGCGTCGCACGCGGACAACAGTTCGGTGATGTGCCCGTCATATCTCGCGACGCGTGAGGAAAAGGATTCCACCCGCGGCCGGGCACGGGTGCTGCAGGAAATGATCAACGGGTCAGTCACGGGTGGCGCCAAGGGCGGGGCACCGAACTGGCGTGCGCCAGAGGTGCACGACGCCCTGGACCTCTGCCTCTCCTGCAAGGGCTGCGCCTCGGACTGCCCCACCGGTATCGACATGGCCGCCTACAAGGCCGAGGTGCTGCATCAGAGCTACCAGGGTCGGATCCGGCCGGCCTCGCACTACTCGTTGGGTTGGCTGCCCCGGTGGGCGAAACTGGCTTCACTCGCCCCGCGCCTGGTAAACGCTCTGGTCCGGTTGCCTGGTGCCCGCCAGCTGGGGCTCCGGCTGGCGGGCGTCGACCAGCGGCGGTCCATCCCGGCGTTCGCACCGCAGACCTTTCACTCCTGGTTCAACGCGCGTCCCGCCGCTCCGTCTGGTGACCGGCCACCGGTGCTCCTCTGGGCGGATTCGTTCACCAACAACTTCTCCCCGGAAGTGGGACAGGCCGCGGTACGCGTCCTGGAAGCCGCCGGCTACCAGGTCAGGATCCCCGACGCACCGGTGTGCTGCGGCCTCACCTGGATTTCGACCGGCCAGCTCGACTCGGCCCGGAAGATCCTGCGGTCAAGTGTCACCGTGCTTGGCGCGTCGGTGGACCAGGGGATTCCGATCGTGGGTCTTGAACCGTCCTGCACCGGCGTGCTCAGGTCCGACGCCGTCGAATTGCTCGGGCAGGCGGCGGCCGGCCGGGTGGCCACCGCCACCCACACCCTCGCCGAGTTCCTCGCGAAGACCCCCGACTACACCCCACCGTCATTGGAAGGAACCACTGTTGTTGCGCAGCCGCACTGCCATCACCATGCCGTGATGGGCTGGAGCCCGGACGCAGCGCTCCTTGAAGGTGCCGGTGCCACGGTTCAGAAACTCGGCGGGTGCTGCGGGCTGGCAGGGAACTTCGGTGTGGAGCGGGGGCACTACGAGATCTCGGTGGCTGTGGCGGAACAGCAGCTCCTCCCGGCCGTCCGGGCCTCAGCGGACGACGCCGTCGTGCTGGCTGACGGGTATTCCTGCCGGACCCAGCTGGAGGACTTGAGCGACCGCCGCGGCATCCACCTGGCGCAGTTGCTGGACCCCGCGAGGACCGCTGACTAGCTAGTGGGCCGGGTGGACCCGCCGCCCACTAACCTTTTGCGCGGTGATGCCGAAGAACACGTTCCGTTGGCCGGGCGCCCAGGGCTCGTCGGCCCGGCTGCCCCAAAGGGTCTTCAGCAGCTCCGGATCGTTGATGCGTTCCAGAGTGCCGTTGACCAGAATGGTCCAGCCGCGGCGCGTGACGGTATCAATGTGGTCCAGCTGGAATGCCGCCCGCTCCAGCTGACTGGTGGCAATGACCCCCTCCTCGGCGGTACGAAAGTACACGGCGCGGTCATGAATGATGCAGTTCAACGGAAAAATGGTGACCACCCCGTCATGCAGGAACCCGATCCGCCCGGTTGTCTGCCCCGCCATCAACGCCCAGCATTCGTCGGCGTTCAGCTGCTCGGACGCACGCAAGAGGCCGGGGGTGTCCCAGAACTCGTCGTTAACGGTGGGCATGCTCATGAGGGCCTTCTTTCGCGAGGGCTGATCGGGTTCAGGAATTAGCGGCGGATCCCTTTGAGGAAGTAGAGGACCGGGCCGATGAAGTTGATCGCGATGATCGCAGTCCACATCAGCTTGGGCCCGTTCACCTGAGCTGCTGGCCGTTTGGCCAGGTCAGTCCACGCGGTGGCCGCGAGTGAAAGCTGGATGGAACCCATCACCAGGGTGACCGTCTGCTGCCGGGCGGTGAGGTCGCTCCACTTCCGGGACTTCTTACCTTTGTGCTTGGTATCCATCTGCCCACCGTAGTCTCAGGGACTACCA
Source organism: Arthrobacter sp. TMT4-20 (assembly GCF_054510775.1). Classification (NCBI taxonomy): domain Bacteria; kingdom Bacillati; phylum Actinomycetota; class Actinomycetes; order Micrococcales; family Micrococcaceae; genus Arthrobacter; species Arthrobacter sp. TMT4-20. Next base: position 54,648 of record NZ_JBTNDW010000011.1, read on the forward strand.
GCGGATAAGGGTCTTTCGGCACTGGATCAGGTGCCATTCGGGGGCGCAGGCTTAAATTCATGAGCCAGCAGCCGGTCCTGAATCCTGCCCAATTATCAAACATCCACGCCTGGTGGCGTGCAGCCAACTATCTTTCGGTGGGGCAGATCTACCTGATGGACAATCCGCTCCTGAGGGAGCCACTGCAGCCCGAACACATCAAGCCCCGGTTGCTCGGCCACTGGGGGACCACCCCGGGGTTGAACTTCATTTACGCGCACCTGAACCGGGCCATCATGGCCCGGGATCTGGACATGATCTACATCATGGGGCCAGGCCACGGCGGTCCTGCGGCTGTCGGATCGGCCTGGCTTGAGGGGACGTACAGCGAAACATACCCGGATATTTCCTGGGATGGGGCCGGGATGCGGCGCCTCTTCCACCAGTTCTCCTTCCCCGGCGGGATCCCCAGCCACGTGGCTCCGGAAACCCCTGGCTCAATCCACGAGGGCGGCGAGCTGGGTTACGCCCTGTCCCACGCCTACGGAGCCGCATTCGACAACCCGGACCTCACGGTCGCGGCGATCATCGGCGACGGCGAAGCGGAGACCGGCCCGCTCGCGGCCAGCTGGCACTCCAACAAGTTCGTCGATCCCCGACGGGATGGGGCGGTGCTGCCGATCCTGCACCTGAACGGCTACAAGATTGCCAACCCCACGATTCTGGCCAGAATCAGCCATGCAGAACTGGACGGATTGCTGCGCGGCTACGGCCACACCCCGTACTACGTGGAAGGCTCCGACCCGGAACAAATGCACCAGGACTTTGCCCGCGTGCTGGATACCTGCCTCGATGAGATCCGGGACATTCAGAGCCGGGCACGCACCGAGGGTGAAACCGAGCGCCCGCTGTGGCCCATGATCGTGCTGCGCTCGCCGAAGGGCTGGACCGGACCCGCCGACGTCGACGGCGTCAAGGTGGAAGGCACCTGGCGTGCACACCAGGTGCCCTTCAGCGGTGCCCGCGAAAACCCGGCGCACCGCGAGATCCTGGAGAAGTGGCTGCGCAGCTACCGGCCGGAGGAACTGTTCGACGACGACGGCGTGCCGGTTCCCGCCATCCGCGGCCTTCACCCGGAAGGCGCGCGACGGATGAGCGCCAATCCCCACGCCAACGGGGGGATTCTGCTCCGGGACCTGCAGATGCCAGACTTCCGGGATTACGCGGTTTCCATCGGATCGCCGGGAACCGGGGCCGTCGAATCGACGAGGGTGCTCGGAACTTTCCTCCGGGACGTCATGACCGGCAACATGGAGTCCTTCAGGGTCTTCGCCCCGGACGAAAACAACTCCAACCGGTTGGACAACGTGCTCGAAGCCACGGACAGGACCTGGAACGCCGACGTCGTCCCCGGGGATGACCATCTTGCGCCGGACGGCAGGGTGATGGAAATCCTGTCCGAACACACGTGCCAGGGCTGGCTGGAAGGGTATCTCCTCTCCGGCAGGCACGGCTTCTTCTCCTGCTATGAAGCATTCATCCACGTGGTCGATTCGATGTTCAACCAGCACGCCAAATGGCTGAGCACCACCAACGACATCCCGTGGCGCCGGCCCGTCGCCTCGTTGAATTACCTGCTGACGTCCCACGTCTGGCGTCAGGACCACAACGGTTTCTCGCACCAGGACCCCGGCTTCATCGACCATGCGGTCAACAAGAAAGCCGACGTAATCCGCGTGTACCTTCCACCGGACGCCAACACCCTGCTGTCCGTCGCCGACCACTGCCTGCGCAGCCGCCAGTACGTGAACATCATCGTGGCAGGCAAGCAGCCTCAACTGCAGTATCTGGACATGGAGTCGGCAATCCAGCACTGCATCAAGGGCGTCGGTATCTGGGAGTGGGCGAGCTCCGACGCAGGGCAGGAGCCCGACGTGGTCATGGGTTGCGCCGGGGATGTGCCGACGATGGAGACCCTCGCCGCCGTCGAGATCCTGCAACACCACTTCCCTGACCTGCGGATCAGGGTGGTCAACGTGGTGGACCTGATGCGGCTCCAGGACCAGAGCAGCCATCCGCACGGACTCTCCAGCGTGGAGTTCGATGCCGTATTCACACAGGATAAGCCTGTCATCTTCGCCTACCACGGCTACCCCTGGCTGATCCATCGGCTGACCTACCGCCACACGAACCATAACAACTTCCACGTGCGCGGCTACAAAGAAGAGGGCACCACGACCACGCCATTCGACATGTGCGTGATGAACCAGATTGACCGGTTCAATCTGGCCATCGACGTCATCGACCGGGTGCCCCGGCTCCGGGACGTTTCCTCCCATGTCAGGGAAGAGCTGAAGGACAAATTGATCCAGCACCATCAGTACATCAGGACGGCTGGTGAGGATCTGCCGGAGGTCAGGAACTGGCAGTGGACGGCTGGTTCCTAGCCAGGGTGGACCATGCCCAACCTAGCTAGGGTGGGCATGGTCCCGCCGCCCTAGGTCCGGGGGCGCCGGGAGATCAGAATGTTCCCCTTGGCATGATGAAGAATGGCTTGGGCCGTCGAACCGACAGCACCCATAAAATTGCCCTGCCCCGTCTCGCCTACCACCACAATGCGCGCGGACTCGGCGGCTTCCAGGATTGTGCCGGCCACCGAATGGCCAGTCACCAGCACGGATTCGATCTCCACGCCCGGGGCGGCGGTGCGGGCTCGAAGCGCGGCGGCGGCGAGGATCTGCATAGCTCTGACATCCGAGCCGGGATAGGAGTGATTCCGTCCGAACAGGCGGATGTCGTCGCGCACGTGCATGAGCTTTAGCGGAGCTTTCCATAGGGCGGCGAGGGCGATGGCGTCGTCCAGTGCAGTATCGCTTTTCGGGGAGCCATCAAGGCCGATCAGCACTGATCCGGTTGCATCGGTTTGCTGACGCACCACCACCACAGGACAGGACGCCGTATTAGCGAGTTTGAGGCTGACCGAACCGACCAGCAGGCCCATGAACCCACCCAGTCCGCGGCTTCCGACCACCACCAGGTGGGCGTTGCGTGACATCCGGTCCAGGATTGCCGATGAAACCCCAGAGATGAGGCTCGCCTTCAGGTCCAGCTCGGGAGCGAGACGTCGCGCTTCGGCTTCCCCCTCTGCGACGATCGCCTCCGCCGCATGCCGCAATCCGCTGTCGGCGACGCCCTCGACCGGCCCCAGATCGTCAGTGAACAGGGGCCAGATCCAGCAGTGCACCAGATGGAGGGTGCGGTGTTCCAGCATCGCCTGCGCCACCGCCCACTCGAGTGCTGTGCGGGACTGAGCTGAACCGTCGTAGCCAACAACGATGCTGTTCTTCATTCATTACTACTTTCATTAGGGGGTGATGTTTCCGGGCCATGGGCGATCAGTACCGGACAGGATGCATGCTCGGCGACGGCGGAACTTACTGATCCCAGAAGCAGTCCGACGAAACCGCCGTGTCCCCGACTCCCGACGATCAGCATCTGCGCGGCACGACTCTCGTCGATCAGCACTCCGGCTGGTGGGCCCTGCCGGGTCAGTGCGGTGACATGGGCGGGCGGTTCGCCGTCGAACGCTTTCTCCAACGCATTGGACAGGATGGTTTTGGCAACGCTCTTTGGATCCCACCCGGAGACCGGGAATTCGTAGTAGGTGAAGGGGACCTGCCAGGCGGCGATAGCCCGGATCGAGGTGGCGACGGTTGGTACGAGCCGCTCCGCCCACTGCAGTGCGAGAACTGACGATGGTGAGCCGTCGACCCCGACGACGATGTACTTGTCTTCCATGGTTGCCCCCTCTTGTTGTCCTCCCACCATGCATCAGGAAGCCGGCCGGGGCCAGAGGCTTTGGTCCCGGCCTTCAATACTGCGGGACGCTGCCTCAGAGGGATGCTGCCTCAGGGGGTGGTGGCCGGCGCCTCCCGGTTTCGGGCGACGTGGCTGCGGGCATGTTCCACGGCGGGTTCCAGGGCGGTAAAGAGGTGGTTGTGGTGACGAAGAGATTCAAGGACGCCAACCCGGGTAATGAGTCGCAGATGACGATCCTGGACTCCCTTGACCAGAACTGTAATGCCGCGGCGCTCCAGGGTATTGACGAGATCCGCGATCACCCTTGCGCCGGTCGCATCCAGCGACTGCAGCTGAGACATTCGAATGATCACCACCTCAACATTTTCGATGTCGCTGACCCGTTCCAGGACCCGCTCGGCGGCAGCAAAGAAAAGAGCTCCCTCGATCCGGTAGACGGCGATCCTTGAGTCGCCGTCCTGGACTGGACCGGAGATTTCCTCCCGGTGCACCCCGCCGGACTTGACCAGTGCACGTAGGGCGAAGAACGCGGCCACCAGCACGCCGATTCCCACCGCCTGGATCAGATCGAAGGAAACCGTGACGACTGCTGTCACGATCAGGACCACAGTGTCTCCGCGGGTTGAGCCCACCACGCTGCGCAGGGTGGAAAGTGAGACCATCCGGATGGCCGTCACCATCAGCACTCCAGCCAGGGCAGCCAGGGGGATGCGGGCCACGGGGCCGGTCGCCAGATAGACCACAAAGAGCAAAACGAAGGCGTGCGTGATTGCCGCGAACCGGGTGCGCCCTCCCGAGCGGATATTCACGGCTGTGCGGGCAATCGCACCGGTGGCGGGCATGCCGCCGAAAAACCCGGACGCCACCGATGCCAGGCCCTGGCCGAAAAGCTCCCGGTCCGCGTCGTAGGAGCCGGTGTCGGAGATCGAGGTGGCAACCCGGGCGGAAAGCAAGGACTCGATCGCCGCGAGAATGGCGATGGTTGCTGCCGGTCCGGTCAGTACAATCACCAATTCCCAGTCCCAGCCCGGCACCGTGGGTGCCGGCAGGGAATCGGGGAGGGCCCCGATCCGCGCGACCGGCATCGCCAGCAGTTCAGCCATCACACTCGCTGCGATGATGGCGATAAGGGAGCCCGGAAGGCGATGGTGGAGCCGCGGTGCGCCGATCATGATGAGAGCCACCACCGCAACGAGCACGCCGGCTGCCAGAAACTCGGTCGTTGAGGCTGCCCCTGCGGCCTGGAGTGCAGAAACGGCCGCATTGCTGCTTGGCCCCGCATCCTCACCGATGGCGGCTGGCACCTGCTGCAGGAAGATAATGATGGCGATGCCGAGGGTGAAGCCCTCAATGACGGGCCACGGCAAGAACGAGACCACCCGTCCCAGCTTCAACACACCCGCCGCGACCACCATCACGCCGGCCAGGACGCTCACCAAGGCCAGCGCCTCGATCCCATGCGAGGCGATGACTGGACCCAACACCACGACCATCGCACCGGTAGGACCGGACACCTGAACGTGGGAGCCTCCGAAGATTGCCGCCACCAGACCCGCTACCACTGCGGTGATGAGGCCACTGGCGGCGCCCGCGCCGGAGCTGACCCCGAACGCGAGCGCCAACGGCAGTGCCACAATTCCGACCGTCAGGCCGGCGATGAGGTCACCCCGCCAGGTCCGGGGCAGCTGGGCGTAGTCCCGAACCGAGGGGAGTAGTGCCCGGACTGTCGGGAGGATCCTCATCTGTTGTCTCCGTCGACAGTCGTGGATCCGGTGGCCGTCGAGTACTCAAGGTCTTCCTTCGTGGCGTTGAGCACGTTCTGGAGGAGTCCGCGGGCTACCGCGAGCAGTTCCGCCGCCAGCGGATCGGCAAGGGTGTAGAACTGCTGGAGTCCGCGCCGCTCCGACTTCACCAGTCGGTAGCGTCGCAGCACCGACAGGTGCTGGGAGAGATGAGAGGCCTCCAAGCCTGTCGCCGTCAACAGATCCGAGACCGAGACCTCGGGTGCGGCAGAGAGAAGTTCCAGGACGCGGATCCGGACGGGATGGGCGAGTCCCTTGAAGAGGTTCGCCTTTACTTCGTAGAGGGGTGCGCGGAAGTCGGCGTACTCCGGTGGTGAATCCTTCATTGACCTTCACTCCAACTAATTGACTATTTGATGATTCTATCATTCAAGAGGGGTACAAAGACCCTTACTCAGCGAAGCCGTCAGAGTCCACACTGGAGAAAGCTGCTGCAATCATGCCGTGCTGACGAGAGAGGTACCCCATGGAAGCAGCTGAAGCAGTGGGCCAACGCCACAAGGGCCAATCGGGCCCCAAACACTTGGCGCAGGTCGCCGAACGAACAGGGCTCTCCGCCGCCGACGTCGCTGTCCGTGTCGAATCCGGTCAGACCAACAACGTCCCGGACCAATCGAGCCGTAGCCTCTGGGACATCTTCAGGGCCAACGTCCTGACGCTCTTCAACGCCATTGTTGCGGGCAGCTTTTTACTGCTCCTCTTCCTCGGACAGTGGCGGGATGCACTGTTCGGGTTCGCTGCAGTCGGCAACGCGCTGATCGGCGTCGTGCAGGAGTTCAAAGCCAAGAAATCCCTTGACCGTCTCGCGGTTCTGAACGCCCCGCGGGCGAGGGTCCTCAGGGACAGCACGGTCCAGGACGTCGACGTCAAAGACGTCGTCAAGGACGACATTCTGGTACTCCGCGCCGGGGATCAGGTCCCCGCCGATGCGGTGATCCTGGAGGCCGAGGGTCTTGAGATCGACGAATCTTTGCTGACCGGAGAATCAGAACCTGTCGACAAGGTGATCGATGATGAGGTGTTGTCGGGCTCCAGCGTTGTGAGCGGGCAGGCCTGGGCGATAGTCAACCGAGTCGGCGCTGACTCCTTCTCCAGCCGTCTGACCGCCGAAGCCAAACGCTTCTCCCTGGTTCACTCAGAAATCCGGCAGGGCCTGAATCAGGTCCTGCGTTGGATCACCTTCGCGCTGCTGCCCGTGATGGCCATTGTGGTCAACGGTCAGATGCAAAGCCAGGGCGGATGGGAACAGGCGATCACCACCGGTGCCTGGAGAACAGGCGCGGTGGGCGCCGTCGCCAGCGTCATCGCCATGATCCCCTTGGGGCTGGTGCTCATGACAAGCGTCGCCTTTGCCGTGGGAGCCGTGCGCCTGGCCCAGCAGAACGTGCTCATTCAGGAACTGGCGGCTGTCGAGGGACTGGCCCGGGTGGACGTCCTATGCCTCGACAAGACAGGAACGTTGACCGCGGGGAAGATCGTCTTCGACGAGGTTCACAAAATTGGGACCGCCCCCCAGGAGGGATGGAAACAAGCTCTTGGCTGGTTCGGGGCAGACGCCAACGCCAACGCCACCGCCCGGTGTCTGGCTGACGCCTTCGACGACGACGGTTCGCTCAGCCCGGTCGCGTCGGTACCGTTCTCCTCTGCACGGAAATGGAGTGCGGTCAGTTTTCCCGACGGCACACCAGCAGCCGGAACGTGGCTCCTGGGCGCCCCGGAGATCGTGCTCGAGTCGAGCACGTCGAGCACCCCGGCGGCACGGGAAGCGCTGGACGCCGCCTCACGTCTTGCTGGTTCCGGTCTGCGCACCCTCGTTCTGGCTTATGCACCCACTCCACCAGCGGTCCAGAATGATGATGAAGCGGTGCTTCCAGCCGACCCCGCCCCGGTGGCCCTGTTGACCTTTCGTGAGCAGGTCCGGTCAGACGCCGCCCAGACGCTCTCCTACTTCACGGAGCAGGGCGTCTCGCTGAGGATCATCTCCGGTGACGACCCCCGAACCGTCGCAGCGGTCGCACGGGAGGTGGGCGTGGCCACGGACGCAGGCTTCGACGCCCGGGAGCTTCCCGAAGATCCCGAGGAGTTGGCCGAAGTGATGCAGCACCACACGGTCTTTGGCCGGGTGACGCCGGCCCAGAAGAAGGGCATGGTCATTGCCCTGCAACGTCGCGGGCACGTTGTGGCGATGACCGGCGACGGCGTCAACGACGCGCTCGCCCTGAAGGAAGCCGACATTGGTATCGCCATGGACTCGGCCGCCGCCGCCACAAAGGCCGTCTCACGGCTGGTGCTGCTGGACGGCCGGTTCGACCGGCTCCCGGGCGTCGTCGCCGAGGGGCGCCGGGTGATCGCCAACATTGAACGCGTATCGATGCTGTTTTTGGCCAAAACGGCTTACGCGGTCATTCTCTCGATAACCTTCGGAGCGCTGCTCTGGGACTTCCCCTTCCTGCCCCGGCAGCTGTCGGCCACCGATGGAATCACCATTGGTATTCCTGCGTTCTTCCTGGCGTTGATGCCCAACACCCGCCGCTACCGCAGCGGATTCTTGAAGCGTTCCCTGTCCTTTGCCATACCGGCGGGGCTCATCATTGCGCTCGCCGTCGTCGCCATCAACACCTATTCGCGGTGGACAGACACCGGCACCGCTGCTGAGGTGCGGACCGCCGCAGCTCTGGTTTTGGCGTTGATCGCACTATGGGTGTTGGTTGTCCTGTCACGTCCGCTGAACCGCTGGCGGGTGCTGATCATCGGGGCGATGTTCGCGGGGCTGGGGCTGGTGCTGACGGTGCCCCTGCTCAGCGACTTCTTCGACTTCACCGTGCCGGGGTGGAACCATCTCGTGGCGTCGGGCGTCGTCGCACTTTTGGGTGGAATAGCCATTGAAATCCTGTTCCGGCACCACCGGCGGCTCCTCGCCGCGCCCGATGACACCCCAGAACGGGCCCTAAGACCCTAACGCTCACGGGCAGGTGCGGGTGAGACTGAAGGAAGCAGCTGCAACCTTGCCGCGCTGACACGGGAGGCACATCATGGAAGCATCTACCTCACCCCGCATCGTCGTCGGAGTTGACGGCTCCGAGCAATCGATCGCCGCACTGCGTTTCGCCCGGAAACTTGCACCACCATTCAACGCGGTGATCCAGGCGGTCAGCACCTGGGATTACCCGCCAGAGTACGCCGGCTATGTGCCGATCGGTAGCGACAACTTCGAGGAAATCACCCACAAACACCTCGACACTGCTGTGCAATCAGCGTTCGGGGATGACCCGCCCGAGGGGTTGGAGAAGGTCGTACTCTTTTCCCACCCGTCCAAAGGGCTGGTCAAGGCGGCTGAGGGAGCGGTGATGCTCGTCCTCGGACGCCGCGGACACGGTACTTTCAGAGGCCTGCTCATGGGATCGGTCAGTGGCGCCTGCGTGGCCCACGCAAAATGCCCCGTCCTCGTGGTCGAGGGTTCAACAGGGGAAATGCCCGAGGATCACGCGTGAGGGCGCTGCAGTATCGCACAGTCGGATCGGCCCCTGAACTCGTTGACATTCCCACCCCAGTCCCCGGACCCGGACAAGTCCTGCTGCGCGTAACCGCGGCCGGTGTCTGCCATTCAGACCAATTCATCATGGATCTTCCCGCGGACCAGTACATCTACGGTCTGCCGCTCACGCTTGGCCACGAGGGCGCAGGCACCGTCGAATCCTGGGGTGCCGGGGTAACCGGGCTCCAGGTGGGTGACTCCATGCTCGTCTACGGTCCGTGGGGTTGCGGGCGCTGCTATACCTGCGCCCAAGGCAACGAGAACTACTGCGAGGTAGCGGCAGAGCAGGGGATCGCACCCCCGGGCCTCGGCGCGCCGGGCGCCATGGCCGAGTTCATCCTGGTCGACGACCCCCGACATCTGGTGCCCCTCGGCGACCTCGACCCGGTGGCCAGCGTGTCACTCACCGATGCCGGGTTGACCCCGTACCACGCCATCAAGCAAAGCCTGCCGAAACTGGTCCCAGGCTCGACGGCGGTGGTCATCGGCGTAGGCGGGCTCGGCCACGTCGGTGTCCAGATCCTTCAGGCGCTGAGCGCGGCGACCATCATCGCCATTGACACGTCAGAGCAGAAACGTGCTCTCGCGCTCGACGTCGGCGCCGACCATGTGCTGGCCCCCGGGGAGGAGGCCGAGGCGCAGATCCGGACCCTTACCGGCGGCAAGGGTGCCACGGCGGTCTTCGACTTTGTGGGTGCTCCCGTCACCACGGGGTTCGCCTCCCGGGTGGTCGGAATCGGTGGTGACATTGCCGTTGTGGGGGTTGGAGTGGGCACCGTCGACGTCGGTTTCTTCTCCACGCCGTGGGACGCCCAGGCACGTGCCCCCTACTGGGGATCCAGAGCAGAGCTGATGGAAGTGGTGGAACTGGCTCGAGTGGGGAAAATCCACGTCGAGTACGAGCAGTTTTCCCTGTCCGATGGACCCACGGCCTATGAGCGGCTCCGGGCCGGAACGCTTCGCGGCCGCGCGGTCATCGTCCCCGAAAGCACCACCTCGTGACCGACACAGCAGGCGCCGACTTCGCCGAGGACCGGCCCATCGTCGTCGCCTTCCGGGACGGGCTGACCGGCCCGGCGCTCCTGCGCTGGGCCGTGCGGCGCGGCCACCAAACCGGGCAGCACATTACGATGCTGCATGCCCTTCCCGACCCGTCACTCGTGCTCCCCGTGGCAGCGGGTGGGACACCGTACGGAAGCCTGATCGCTGCGGCTCGCCAGGCGCTCGATGAGGAGTCCCGGAAGGTGTGCGCCGACTATCCCGACGCACACGTCACCGCCAACGTGCATTGCGGCGACATCGTGGACGCCCTGGTCAGCCTCTCCGAGGATGCATCCCTCCTCGTTGTTGGTGCTGACCGGCTGGACGGAAAGACGGGCGAATACCTCGGATCCGTCGGGCAGCAGGTAGCCCTTGGCAGCACCTCTCCGGTAGCAGTGATCCCGCGGGATCCCAGCGCCGGCGCCAGCTCCGACAACGACGGCGACGTGGTGGTGGGCGTCGATGGCTCGGCGGAATCGCACGACGCGTTGCGCGTGGCAGCGGCCGAAGCCAGCCGGTCGGGTCACGGGCTCAAAGTCGTCACCTCAGCGACAGATACAACAGCTCCGGAGGTCAGCGGAACCGCTTCGGTGCTCGCGCAACTGAAGGTGACGTATCCGTCGCTCACCGTAACGAGGGTCCTCGATGACGAGCGGCCTCCCGTGGAGTCCCTCCTGTTCCACGCCGCTGACGCGTTCCTGCTGGTGATTGGGCGGCACGGTCGGGGTGCCCGACCGGGAATCATGCTGGGCTCAGTAACTCACACGCTGCTGCTAGCTCCGCCGTGCCCCACCCTGGTGGTTACTCTTCGCTCGCTACCGGCATCTCCTGCAGCTGGGGGGCCGGCGTAACGTCGAAGCTCCGACCGGTGACACTCGTGGGCACTATCCGCATAAAGCGGTCCTTCCGCCCGGGCTCCCACGGGTGTAGAGGAAGGTGGATCGTGGACATCAGTTCGGCGGTGCGTTGAATGGTTGATGCATTCCCTTTGATGACCACGCTCCAGGCCCGTGACCCGTCCTGCAGGACACCATCGGCCTCGAACGCCACCGGAGCGCCTTCGGCTGCCCGCTGTTTTGATCCCTCAGAGGTACGGAACACCAGCGTTCCGTGGTCTACCTGCGTATTGATGGGGAAAATTTCGGGCTGCCCGTCGACGCACAGGGCCATCCGACCGTAGGCGGTGCCGCGCAATAGCTCCCAACAGGTGTGGGCCGGTAAAACGGATGTGGGTGTATTCTCGGAGTCCATAGCCCGACAGTAAGGTCGGACGCCCCGCACCACTAGGGCCGGAAGACCTAATCCGCCGGGTCAGCCTCCGTATGCTCCTTCATTTTCACCACGACAACGAATCGAAGGCCAGGGTTCAACTCACTGGAGTCGCACAATGAGTCCCATCCGAACCACCCCAGTCACAGATCCCGATGACGTGCCCCCTCCGCTGAAGTCCGCGGGGGAAATTGACCATCTGCTGGCAGGATTCGCTGCCATCGCGGAAAACCAGGGTCTGCAGACCGTGCTGGAACGGGTGGTGGAGGCGGCCTGCCGGCTGGTGGACGCGAAGTACGCGGCCCTTGGTGTTATCGGTCCGGACGGAGTGCTGAGTCATTTCATCACCGTGGGCCTCGACGGGGACCAGATCAGCCAGATCGGTGCACTGCCCGTAGGACACGGGGTGCTCGGGCTGCTTATCAGTGAGCCGAAACCACTTCGCCTCGAAGACCTCCGCCAACACCCCGCATCCTTCGGGTTCCCAGCAGGTCATCCCCAGATGACGTCCTTCCTCGGTGTGCCGATCAGGGTGCGCGACACGGTCTTCGGCAACCTGTATCTGACCGAAAAGAACGGCGGTGGGGACTTCTCCCAGTCCGATGAGGATCTGACGGTTGCCCTCGCGGCGGCGGCCGGGGTGGCCATCGAAAACATGCGGCTCTTCGAAGCTGAGACGAGACGCTCCCGATGGCTGGAATGCGGACAGGATGCGGTTCAGGCGCTCCTGAACTCCTCCTCGGAGCTGAACCTCAGCGATGTGGAGATCGTTGCCGAACACGCGAAGGCTGCCTCCGGCGCATCCCTAATCCTCATCCTTACCCGGATGGCGCCCGACGAGGCCTTGTATTGCGAGGTGGCTCTCGGCCTGCACGGCGACAGCTTTCGCGGGCGGCTTGTGGGCGACGGGACGGCCCTCCGCAAGGTAACGCTTCCGTTCCGGGATACAGCAGTTCTCAACGGGCGCGACCTCCAGGACGTGCTGCCCAACTCAGAGCCCGATGTGTTCGACGCCGCCATGTACACCCGGATCACCGACCGGGGCAGCCACGCACGGTTCCTGGTCATTGCCCGCACCAAGGATGATCCGCCGTTTTCGCCCGTGGATCAGCGAATGGTTGCCGCGTTCGCCTCCCAGATTTCCACGGCCCTGGAACTGACCCAGATGCAGATCCAGCGCGAACAGGACGCCGTCTTCGGAGACCGGGACCGGATTGCCCGGGACCTCCACGACCTGGTCATTCAGCGGATGTTCGCCGCCGGACTCAGTATTCAGAGTCTTCGAAAGCATGTGGTCGGGGATGAGCCCCTCGCCCGGATCGCTTCCGTCACCACTGAGCTCGACGCGACTATCGGTGAGCTGAGGGCCACGATCTACTCGCTGCAATCGGTGACGAACAGCGAGGACAGCCTGAGCTCACGGATCCTCGCGCTTGTCCGCCGGTCCCTTGACGGTTCCGACGTCGAACCGGTCATCCACTTTTCCGGACCACTCGACACCGTGGTCCGGGTGGCGACGGCGGCCCATGTGGAAGCAATCCTTCGGGAAGCACTCTCCAACGCGCTGCAACATTCGCAGGCCACCACCATCATGGTGACGCTGTCTGCGAGCACGGATTCAGTCAACCTGCGGATCGCTGACGACGGCCAGGGATTCGAGCAGACCGGGCGTCGCAGTGGGCTGCGGAACATGCAGCAGCGGGCTGAGGAACTCGGCGGAGAGGTCAGGATCGAATCCTCCCTGGGCCACGGCACCACCATCGACGTGATACTGCCCCTGAGCTGACGATCCGGTGAGCAACCTGGACAGGCCGCGTCAACTTGGGCATTTTGGGTCGAGATTGTGGGCACCGATGTCCAGGTTGCCCACCGGAACGGGTTAGAGGACCGGGGCGCGCGGAATAGTCGGGGTGACCGGGGCTGGAGGACCGGGTGGGCTAGGTGCGCGGGCGCGAAATGTAGACGGCTGCCTGTGTCCGGCGCTGGAACCCGAGTTTCGCCAGCACGGAGGACACGTAGTTCTTGATGGTCTTCTCGGCCAGGAACAGTTCGGCGCCGATTTCCCGGTTGGTCATCCCGGCCCCGATCAGCGCCAGCACCTTCTTCTCCTGGACGGTCAGTCCCGCGAGGCGCGGGTCCTCGGGCTGCACGGCGGTGAAACCGGCAATGACCCGTGCCTTGACGTCCTCGTCGAACAGTGACTCCCCGTTGGCTGCACGGCGCACCTTCTCCAGAAGGTCCGATCCGACAATTTCCTTGAGAATGTAGCCGGCAGCGCCAGCCAGGATGGCGCCCCGTACGGCGTCGTCGTCGTCGTAACTGGTGAGGATTACGCACTGCAGCGACGGGTCCACTGACCGGACATCACGGCACACCTCGATCCCGTTTCCGTCGGCGAGGCGGGCATCAAGAATGGTCACATCGGGTGCCAGGGCTGGAATGTGGCGAACTGCCTCAGCAGCAGACCCGGTTTCGCCTATGACAGCAAATCCTTCGCCCTCCAGGAGATCCCGAAGTCCACGTCGAACCAGTTCGTGGTCATCCAGAAGGAAGACCGTGACCGGTCGGGTTGGCTCGGGCGTTTCTAGCGTCATCATCGTCTTTCATCATCGGTCAGTTGTTCAATCATCGGTGGCGACACTCTCGAACAGCAGTGCCATAAGACCCGACCACCGGGAATCGGTGCGGAATTATTCGGTGGACCACTGGCTTGCCGTAGATAGGACAGTTCACTCGAGCGGGTGCTGTCACACAAATTGCACCACAAGGAGACCCGATGAGTCACAACGAACAGGCACACCTGTCCGACGCGCAAACAGGCGGTATCGCATTGGTGGTCGGCGCCTCCGGCATTGCTGGGTCAGCCCTGGTAGAGAAACTCGCTGGCGAGGGATGGCAGGTGCTCGCCATGTCTCGGACCGAAGGAACCCCGAAAGCCAACGTGCGGTACGTTCCGGCCGACCTATCCTCGCCCCAGTCGCTGAAGGACGCGCTCGCTGATGTTGCACCCACCCAGGTGTTCTTTACCGCCTGGGCCCGCCAGGACACCGAGGAAGCGAACATCCGGGTGAACGCCGCGATGCTGCGCAACCTCCTGGAGGCTCTGGCCGGAAAGCCGGTGGCACACGTGGCGTTGATGACCGGGCTGAAGCATTATCTCGGGCCGTTCGAAGCCTACGGTGAGGGCGAGATGCCGGACACGCCGTTCCACGAAGAAGAGCCACGGTTGCCGGTCAACAACTTCTACTACGCGCAGGAGGACGAACTGTGGGCCGCCGCTGCGGCGCAGGGCTTCACCTGGTCGGTGCACCGCTCGCACACGGTTATCGGGCACGCTGTTGGCAACGCGATGAACATGGGATTGACCCTCGCAGCCTATGCGGCGCTGTGTAAGGAGTCCGGCCGCCGCTTCATCTTCCCGGGCTCCGAAACCCATTGGAATTCCCTGACTGACATGACCGACGCCGGACTCCTCGCCGACCACATGGTCTGGGCAGCCACGTCGCCCAACGGGGCCAACGAAGCCTTCAACGTGGTCAACGGCGACGTGTTCAGGTGGCGTTGGATGTGGCAGCAACTCGCTGCACACTTTGGGGTCGAAGCCGAAGGGTTCCGAGACCAGCCACGACCACTCGCAGTCCAGATGGCCGGAGCCGACGCGCAGTGGCGGGAACTCGTCGCGGCTCACGGGCTGGCGGAACCGCGCCTGGACCGGGTGGCCTCCTGGTGGCACACCGACGGCGACCTCGGCAGAAACCTTGAGGTAGTCGCCGATATGAGCAAGAGCCGCATCGCCGGTTTTACCGGCTACCGCCGCACGCTCGACGCGTTCACCGACCTCTTCGAGCGCTACCGTGCGGACAAGCTCATCCCCTGAGCTAGCGGCGGGCGGCAGCTTCAAGAGGTGAGGAGCGCCGCCACCCGATAGCTGGGGCCACATGCGCTGCAACGTTCTCCAACAGCTTCGCGTTGTAGTCCACGCCCAACTGGTTGGGGACGGTGAGCATCAGCGTGTCTGCCGACTGGACGGCGGCGTCGTTGGCGAGCTGTTCAGCGATGACGTCCGGCTCCCCGATGTAACTCTTCCCGAACCGGGACAGGGCGCCGTCGAGCACTCCGACCTGATCGCGGGTTTCCCGCAGGGCGCTCAGCGCAAAGTATTGGCGATCCTCGTCGCTGACCAGCGGAATGACGCTGCGGCTGACCGACACCCTGGGCTCGAAGGCATGGCCCTGTTCGGCCCAGGTGTCACGGAACATTTGGATCTGCTCGGCTTGCAGCTCGTCGAACGGCACGCCAGTGTCCTCGGTCAACAGGGTGGAGCTCATCAGGTTCATGCCCTGTTCGGCCGCCCAGACAGCGGTCTTCCGGGTGCCGGCGCCCCACCAGATCCGTTGACCCAGACCAGGAGACTGCGGCTGGATGGGCAGCAGACCGCTGCCCATCCGAGGATCGGCCTCGGCAATGCCGGCACCGCTGATTCCGTAGCGGAACACCTCGGTATGGCGGCGTGCCAGGTCGGCGTACTCCTCGCCGTCGACCGGAACGTAGCCGAAAGTCGCGGCGCCATTAACAGCTGGCTCGGGCGATCCCCGGCTGATACCCAACTGCAGCCGGCCGCGGCTGATCAGGTCCGCCGCGGCCGCTTCCTCCGCCATGTAGAGCGGGTTCTCGTACCGCATATCCGGGTTATAGTACTCGTAGCGTACCGTGGGACGCATGGTCGAGCTGGTATCGCTAAGGAAGACGAAGGAAGTAGCGGCGTACGTCCGCGCCTCCATGGACCGCAAGGGCGATCGCTGGACAGTCGACACTCAGCTGAAGAAGATCATGGCACTGGCCGAGGCCAAGGACTGGAAGATCGTCGAGGTCTACGAGGACAATGCAGTGTCTGCGACGAAGAAGCGACGCGCAGATACCCAGTGGGCCGAGATGCTGGAAGGTGCCAAGGCTGGCAAGTTCTCGATGGTGGTCGCCGTGGACATGGACCGGCTCCTGCGCAGCACCAAGGATCTCAACACACTGATCGACCTAGGTTTGCGCGTCGTCACCGTCGACGGTGAGATCGACCTTTCGACGGCGGACGGTGAGTTCCGGGCGACGATGCTTGCCGGTCTTGCTAGGTTCGAAGCGCGGCGCAAAGCGGAGCGTCAGATCAGATCCAACGAGCGCCGACGTGTCGAGGGGATCCCGACTTCTACCTGGAAGGCATTCGGTTGGACCAGGGACGGCGAAGTGATCCCCGAGGAGGCGGAGGCCGTTAGGCGGGCCTTCGATGCCTTCCTTGGCGAGCCGTCGCTGTCGATTCGGCGTATTCGCGAGGACCTGAACACAGCGGGTCACCTCACCGCCCGTCGGTCGGAGTTCTCCGTGGACGCGGTACGCTACCTCCTCGCGAATCCGCTCTACGCTGGGTACATCAAGCACTATTCGTCGGGCGAGCTATACCCAGTCCAGGGCGGGGCGTTCCCTCCCATCGTTGGGGAGCCGACATGGCGGGCTGCCGTGGCAAAGCTGGAGGACAACGTGCGACAGGCAGCAAAGCAGGGCAACCAGCCGAAGTACCTTCTGTCCACCATCGGCCTGTGTGGGAAGTGCGGCGCCACGCTCGTCGCCGGGCGCAACGGCCATGGCGTGCCGACCTACAAATGTGGCGAACACTTTCACCTTTCCCGTCAGCGTGAGCCCGTCGACGTAATGGTCACGGAGGCGACACTCACCCGCCTGTCTTCAGTGGACGTGCACGATCTGGTGATGCCGGAGCAGGATGGCGGGCTGAATCGCGATGAGCTGCTCACCGAGCGTAGCGCCCTGGTGCAGCGCGTGAAGGAATTGAGCCCACTGCTACTCGACGTGCACCAACCCTTGATCGAGATCACTGAAGCGATCAGGGGAGGGAAAGCACGCATCGATGAGATTGATGCGGAGCTGCTCGGCCAATCCGTGTCGGCCGCCGCGAAGCTTCTGGCGGATCTTAGTGAACTGCTCGGCACTACCGAGCGGCGAGCCGTCGTGGAGTTGAAGTGGGATTCACTCGACATGGACCGTCGCCGGATGCTCGTGAATGAGCTGGTGACGGTGACCATCATGCCGATCCGGCCGGGTCATGTGAAGTTCGATCCCGACCTCATTCAGATAGAGCCGCGTCGTCACTGATCCGTGACGCAAATTATCGTTGCATGGTGAGTCAAGTCGTGCGACCATGGCTACTTACACGAAAATCCCACTGGGGCCGCGACTGAGAAGCGCGGGGTTCTGCTCCCGGATGAGTAGCCGGTCAAACAGCCCAAGAAAGCGGGGAACCGGAAGATACTCATGCCTGAGGACTTCCAATGCTCGTCGATATCGACGCTCCCCATGTTTCTGCACCTGACCGCCCTGGCCTCGACCAGGGTCTGATTCCCTCTCCGCAGGATGACCGCCACGATCCCATAATGGCCGCCGCTCGTGCCGCTGGCCGCATGGCCGGTGAGCGCCTCGCCAACACGCCTCTGACTCCTCGTCAGCGCGTCGCTGTCACCTCCGTAATGGGCGGTGGTGTGCGTTGAACACCACCAATGACGCCGGCGCCAATACTGCCGCCGACCTGCCCCTGTCCGAAGGGCCCATCACGGCACCCGCCAGTGGCGGGTTGCTTGGCGCTTTTTCGAGTGCCGAAGCCAGGCTTCATGCAGCCGAAGAGCGTTTCGCAAGAAACGGCGAAATGGCTGCACTCCCTAGTGCCGACGAATCGGAAACGGCCGCTAACCTTCCCTCCGTCCCGGAGTCTAGCCCCGTTGTACATGCGCGGCCTTCCTTGGGTGGCCGCGCATCCGTTTTGGAAACGGCTGCACACGGGTCATCACCGAACGAATTCGCTTCGGTTTTCCAGGACTTTACCGAGTTGGACGTACCCGGAGCCGATGACAGCGATGACGTCGAAGCGTTCGTGGTCGAATCTACTGCTGACCAGATCGTAGGTGCTAAGGCGTTCTTCGTCAGCGAGAAGACTTCGGAAAGCCCTGAGCAATTGAAGCGCGCCCGCATGCAGTCACGTGTGTTCTCGGTGATGCAATACCGGGAGCACCCTGAGACTGGCGAAGTTATGCTCACACAGGAACAAGTCGACGAAGGACTAGCCGCACTAAAGGATCGCCTTTACCGCTGGGCCTACGTGTGGCACCCGTATGACCGCTTGGTCGAAGTTGACCAGGGCACCGGCGAGACGGTTTGCTGCGGCATCAAAGGACTGCACTTGCACATGGTGCTGTGGTTCGCCGATACCGAAGGTCCACGCCCCACGATACGCACCGTTTCTGATGAATTTTCGATCCCCTCGGGCCGAGTGAAGCCGCCGAAGGAAACCTCCGAGGAGGAGGGGACCGCGGGGCACAAGGGTCGCGGCGCGGCGGAGAAGGCCTTCTTCGATCTCGCTGAGTACCTGCCTCATGAGTCGCGTGGGAAGGACGCTACCAAGGGCATCAACCAGCCGGATCGGCACTACCTCGTGGACAAGAAACAGGAGGGGAAGCCCGGCAAGTACCAGTACGGTCGGGGGCGGATTGTCGCAAACTTCGATTTCGGCCGTGAGTTGGACGCGCATATGGCTCTACGCCGCAACGCCGCCGAGGGCGGTGGAGGAGCGAAGCTCAGCAAGCTTTTCCAGGCCGTGGGCCAAGGTGCGCTGACGCTGACGCAGGTCCGTGAACAGGAGCCCGCCATTTACTTCGCGAAGGGTAACCTCGCCCATTTCCAGAAGTTGCGTGGGGACTTCCTTTCGTATCAGGACGCGCCGGAGTCGGTGATGAACTTCTACGTCTACGGCGAGGGCGGCACGGGCAAGGATCTGCTTGCGAAGGCACTTGCCCGCGCTCTGGTGCGGGGATCGGAGAAGCCCTACTTCAAGGTGGGCGGGGAGAACGTGTCATGGGAGGGATACGACGGCGAGCCGGTCGTGATCTGGGAGGACATGCGCGTTGGAGACATGATTCGCACCGCGAAGAATCGCGGCATGCTCTTTCGAATCCTTGGCCCATGGCGCGAGCCGGACGAGAAGCCGATCGTGAACATCAAAGGGTCGAAGACACAGCTCCTGAATCGGGTGAACATCGTGACGGGGCCGCAGGGTTACGAAGAGTTTCTCCGCGGTCTGGCTGGCGAATACGAGTCACTGCAGGGGGGCGTGCGCATCACTCATCAGGCAGAAAATCTGGGGCAGGGGTTCCGCCGCTTCCCGGTGATCATTCCGGTTGCCGAGCGTGAGTTCTCCATCTACGTAAACTCCGGTGTCCTCAACGGCACCCGGGAGTACCAGAGCTACGAACGGTACGAACACATGCGCCAAGATCTTGAACGATTCACGCGCAGTTGCAAGGCAATCAAGGACATCAATGAGCGCAACCGAGTGCGCGGCGAGCTCGAGGCCCGCACCGTCGCTCCGATCGTGGAGCAGCACGACCGGATTGCCCGTCCCGAACTCGATCCAATCGACGGCGATGATTTGTTCGCCGAGTTCGCCGGGGCTGGCCAGCCGATCAATCCGAGCGCCCAGGACATCGCCGATGCCGAGGAAGAAGCGCAGCGTAAAGCCGCGATCGTTGCCGAGCAGCAGCGGAAGGATATTGAGCGGTTGCAGTCCGAGCAGCAGCTGTATATCGAGCACCAACGCCTCCGCACGATATGCACGTGCAGGAGCTACCAGCACTACGCCTGGCAGCACGACGACGAGTGCCCGGTGCTGCCCGATGAGGAGCGTCCCAAGCGGGACGCGAAGCGACGGGCGGAGCTAGACGCGAAGGTTGCAAAAATTCGCGCTAACGGTGGCTTGCTCTCCATAAGGGGTGCGGAATGAGCACTCTCGTATCGAACTCGACGCCCATCCGACAGGGCTCCGGTGGAGCGTTGACGGATCGGTTGGTCGAGGCGCCTGGCGCTGAGGAGGCACCGCGCAGCGGCCCCCGGAGGGCCCGGGAAACCTTGGAGCGAAGCGTAAAGGTGTATGGGGCAACACTTCCTGTTCTGAAGTCCGGTGCAGAGGCTCCGTTCATGGGTGCAGGGTCCCATGAACGGAGGAGCAGCGGACTTCAGAACAGGAATCCCCGCGGGAACGCCACCGGAGGTCTCACCGAAGCATTGCGGAGGTGGTCGCTGTGAGTTGGACGGTCACTTACGACGCTTCCCCGGAGGCGAAGGTGAAGGCTAACGGATCGCATGCGGTAAACCGGGATCGTCATCTTGGACGGGCTCCGGACTTAGCTGCGGGGTTCGATTTCGGGCACCGGAATCCGAACATTGATCCGGTCAGATCTGCGATGAATGAGTCGTTCGTCAACAATGGCAACGGTGGATTTCGTGGGCCTGTGTCGACGAAGGACTCGAAGGGAAAGGATCGGCCGCCAAGCGCTGAGTTCGCCGACTATCGGTCCACGCGGCTGGCTCAGGTGAAGAAGCCACTGCGCAAAGATGCCGTCATCATGCGTGGCGTCATGCTTCAGCTCGATCCGAAGTGGTTCGATGCGCATTGTCCTAATTGGCGCACAGACGGTTTCAACGACGAGGCACGCCGCTTCGTTCAGGCTCAGCTCACCTGGGCCTGTCGGGAGTTCGGGCAACAGAACATCGTCGGCGGATCCCTCGACTTGGATGAAACAAGTCCTCACCTGCAGCTGTCCGTCGTTCCAGTTACCAGCGACGGTCGACTCTCTCAAAAGGATTTCTTCCAAGGACCAGGGCATTTCGTGAAGCAGCGCAAGGAGCTGTGTGACGCACTTGAGGCGGCGGGGTACGACCCTCAGCGCACGGCCACAGACAGGTCGACCGAACGGACCTCCAGCGCCGAGTACGCCCACACGGCGGACAAGACCAGAGCCACTCTTGCCGTCGCCAAGCGCGATACCGAGAAGCTGTGGGAGGAACGTCAGGAGGTCAGAGCCCGGCGGGAGGCACTCGATGCAGAACTCGAAGACCTTCCTCGCCTCAGGCGCAAAACGAAACAGGATGCGATCATCAAGGCGCGCGCAGAAGCTCAACAAGAGGTAGCAGAAGAGCGTATGGCCGTACAGGAAGCGAAGCGACGAGCGGAGTCGGCTGAACGGGCTCACCGTGCCCAGGAGCAAGCCATGTTGGTCCTGCACAAGCAGATCCAGCAGCAGCTCGATATCACCCCACCCCCTGTCCTGCCGGCCTACGACGATCTGCGCCGGGACATCATGGCAGCCCAGCCGCGCTTGCTTGGAGCATTCCTCAGGAGCATGAAGTTCAAGGACGGTTCCACCCTGGTGGACAGGTTCGAGGATTTTCAGCGTCGTTCGTTTGCCACTCACCAACGCCGTGAAAGCGACGCCCTTGGCCGCTATAGCGGCCCCGGCTATGAGCAGTGGAAAGACCGAAGCCTGGAGATGCAAAGAAAGATCGACGCCGCGAGATTGTCCAGCCAGATAGCCGACATCGATCGCCAGCACGACGGTTCAGACTATGAGAGGTGACGCTGTCAGTAGCACCCCTGGATCATCAGCAGCATCCATAGTGCTCGGAATACGATGAAGGTAAACGGGATGTCACAGCAACCAGCCAGACTTTACACCGGCGGATGCGCCGCGTCGCTAGCGGGGGTTCTGGAACCAGCCGGAACATGACAGACCAAGAGGACTCAGGACCGTCCAAATAATGTGTCGCTATATGTCTCAGGACCGTATTCGACAGAATGTGCTTGTTTACGAGCGAAATAATTCCGCTATGAAGTAGCGCTGCTGGCGGGGCGAGTAGACGAGGCAGATCTTGACCTGAAGAAAGTGTTTACTGGCCGCATGACAGGACACGAAAGCCCCACTGATGGCCAAGCAGCATCCGAGGTACCGCGCCAAACAACCAACGTGAGCATCAATATGGAACGGGCTGTCAAGCTCGCGCAGATTCTTGAGGCCGTTACCGGTAACGGCGCCGACTATCTCGCGCGCCTAATTGAAGCTCAGGTTGATTCCATCGACCTCGATAAGTTCCGCGGCGGGCCGCGAGATTTTCAGACGGCCGGGGGTGAGAACCGCACACTTGCAACATCCCGCCCGGCTGGCCGAGAAAAGGGCACCCAAATGCAGGAGGCAACCCAGCGAGCTCGAAGTCTTGCACGGAAGATCAACCTGCTTCTCGAGACGAGACTGGACGAGTCAGGGCGACCCTACGAATTCCCCGCAATCCGGGTCGGCACGAAGAATGCCGGCTACACGCTCACGCCTGCCAAATGGACAAAGCTGAGGAACGGTCAGCTCCAGATTGTCCCCGATGCCTGCTTGCAGGCCATCGCCACAGTGTTCGGTGTGGACCCGGAGTACCTGCTCCGAGAGGACGCACCGTTTCCCCCAGAAGTAGTCCAAGCAATAAAAGGGTCTATAAGACGAGCCACCCGGTCATGACAGCCGGAACGGACACGAAGGCGGCAACATGATGAACAGTCGAATGGCGGACTATGTGCTATCGAATGCAGTCGCCCAGCAAGGCCCGACCCCAGCAGATTCTGAATCGTGGGCTCCATGGATAGCTGCCAGTATTTTCGGAGTATTTCTAGCAGTTGCTGCAATTTTCGTCACAGGATGGATCTCTCGTCGGCATCGCAAAGAGTCGCTGGCGAGATCGCCGGTGGAAGTCTGCCCCATACCGGAGCAAGAGAGGGATCTGGCAGCCAGCTCTGAATGGTGGACCCGCACTCAGTGGGCGCTGGAGGCCTCTATCTCTGTGGACGACATGAGGAACATCTACGGCCTCAAAATACTTAGCGTTTTGGCGAAGAGTAAGGATGCAGATACCAAGGAAAAGGCCATTCTGGATGCGGTCTGGCAAGGATCATGTACCGGCATGCAGGATGATGCTATCGACCAACTCATTGGCGAGGCCCGTCGGCTAAAGATCCTCTCAGAGGTGCCGAAGCCATCACCGCTCAACGGAAACGTGAAGGACAAGCCCGAATCGACCCCTGAATCAGCAAAGACGCCTCTCAATAGCTACGACGCGGAGAGGAGGGGGGAAGTGCTGTCCGCCCTGCGACACGATATTCTCGCAGCTCGACTAAAAATGAACCTCGATAAAGAGCTTGGGCGCGCGACCTCGCTGAGGGTGAAGCTACTCTCTGAATTGGAGTTTCCTCCTTTGGGTCAGTGACTAGCGGTGATCCGCAGGTTCTGGCCAACCATTGAGGACATTCGTCCCTGGCCGAATCCAGCCGGATGTTCTCATCCGTCGAGGTTGAGTTCATGCCGGAGTTCGGAACTGGTAACGGTATCGCGATGACCTGAGCGAACATCTGCGGCCTTTTGCGCAAGCTGATATTCCGACTCAAGCCGGTCCAAATTCGTCTCAATCAGTTCACGTAGAAGCTGGGCCTTCGTGCGTCCCGTGGCCGAGGCAAGTTGGTCCAAGCGCGCTTCAACTCCGGGTGTCAGCTGAATCGAAGATGGCATGAGATAGGGGCCTCTCGTGAATAGGTACTGCCACAAGGTTAGGGGGCTCGTGACAGCTCGAATCATTAGCGCTGCAATAGGATCCCGGCGGTCCAATTGATCCTCGCGGTATTGGTTCCACTTTCACTGAATCGGCCGTAGCTCGCCCTGTATCCACAGGTAACCGCGTAGCCTGTGCGTATGACGCAAGCTATTCAGAGCTATCGGTCCGAGCGCCTCTCAACGCGATCTGCCGCGAACATCATGCCGTCAGGTTTCGGCCAGTGAATTCGGGGTGGATATTCATTGTTCTTGGTCTCGCTCTAGGGTTGCCGGTTTTCTTGGCCGCCAAGGGTGTCCTGAAACCCAACGGGTTCATCGGTATCCGGACTCGGTCGGTTCGACGAAGTCCTGAAGTCTGGCAGGCAGCCCACGCGGCTGCAGCCCCGATCATGGTGCCCGCTGGGCTCTTAGTCGTTATTTTTGGGATCGGGGTGGTTCTAGATTGGCCAGCAGGAATGGCTGGTTTGGGTGAGAGTCACGGACTGGTGGGCGCCTTCGTCATCGTCATCGCCGCCATCATGAGCGCGCGGACCGCAGAGAAGGCGGCGCAGGCCTTCGAGCAACCGATATCCCGAGAATAGGGTACTGAGGAGAAAACGATGGCAATCACAGCCACTGAAGCACGCCGAGATCTCACGGGTCTCATTGAACGCGTCAACCTGGACTGCGTAGATGTTGAGATCGTCTCTCGCCGTGGATCCGCAGTGCTGATGTCCAAGGACCAGTACGACTCCCTCAAGGAGACTAGCTACCTGCTGAGTTCTCCGGAGAATGCACGGCGCCTCATAGCCGCTTTAAAGTCCACCAGATCGAGTCAGACCAACAGGCCTTCATCTTGAAAGTGGGGCTCGGCGGGTGTCTCTAGCTCTGAGGTGACTAAGCCCAACCGCGACACGTTGGTGGGTGCACCTTTGGCGTGGGCGCGATGCTTCACGTCAAAATCTTCTAGCAATCCTCTGGACCAAGTGTTTCATTCCATAGTGCTGTGCAGCTGGGAATTTGCTATGTCGCACCATAGTTTTTCTATAGGAACCGGATCTAGCCCTTGTGCACCAGGATCGGGTAGGAACCGGTCAGTGTTCATGAGGCAATAAGCTGAAATCGTTCTATTTGATTGCACGCACGAAGATGTCATGATGAGTCGCCGTGGTCGAACGCTCGAAGTAGCTTAGTAGAAGCTTCAAAAAAAAATTGGTACTTCACAAGCACTCCACTAATTTTTCTCGAAATTTCTATAGACAACGCGAGAAAAATATGTATACACTTCCCGAGGGCTATTTGCCCTGTCGGTCCGGGGCTAGGTAGATCCGGCGCCATCTAATGAGAGAATATCTAAACCATGGGGGTTTAACGTGCATAAACATCTTTCCTTACCCGTTCGCACTTTTATTGGGCTTTCCGTATCGTCGGCCATCATCGCCGCAGGAGCCGGCCCTGCAGCGGCTTCAAACGTGACCAGCGAGAACGAACGAAGCGACCAGAGCCCTCCCAGTGCGGCAGAAACCGTCTCGACCATCCGGAGTCAGGCGACGGTGGTAGATAAGGACGCGACCGCGGGAACTTTGGCGCTGACAATCCCGGGGGAACTGACGGATGAGCAAACCATTTCACCAACGGATATCCCATCGAGCCTGTTCGAAGGAGAAGGGGACGCGCTGATAAATACGGAGCTGCAACATGCAGCAATATCGACTTTCGCTACCGCCGGTGGGACTCAGTCCATCATTCGGATTGATTCAGCTGCCGCTGATACAGACTATAGTTTTGATCTCAGTCTTCCGACCGGTGCGACGGCAGCTGTTCTGGGTGATGGTTCTATAACCATTTCTGATGAAGATGGCATCAAATTGGGAAGCGTTGATGCGCCGTGGGCCTATGATGCGAACGGTGACACTGTTCCAACTTCGTTCACAGTCGACGGGGGTACCCTGATCCAGACTGTCGATCACTCAAAAGTAACGGCTTTTCCTGTGGTTGCCGACCCGAGCACCGTATGGGGTTGGGCTCTGTGCACCGCTTCTATCGGCGCGCTTGTTGCAGGCAACCTACTAATTGCTTCTAAAATCACTAAATTGGGCGGAGTTGCTAAGGTCGTAGCCAAGCTCAAAGTAGCAAAGAATGCTCAGGCGCGATATAAAGCCTTGATTGCATTTTTCGGTGAGTTTACCGGAATCGGCGCCGTTTTGAATAATTGTAAGTAAGTAAGGAATTTATGGAAAACGTCATGATTGTCCTGATTGTAATTAACGTTGTCGTGGCTGTAGCGGCGGCTGTGATCGTTCTTCGTCGTAAGGCCTCTGTCGAGGCGTCCGACGTTTCCAACCCCGCGCTACTTTTTGTTTTGGCCATTGCTGCTGCTGCACTGCTATTCGGACGCCCGGATCAGGCATTTGAAGTTGCATCAACACTAGTGGTGGGAGGGTCAGCGGCGCTAGCTGCAGCTGGCCTTACAGCGCTTTCGAAGACGGTCAGAGAGGGCAAACGATCGGGGACGATGATGATCCTTTTGGCTATCGGGAGCTACCTTCTACCGTTAGCCGCCGCAGCTCTCCTCGCCGCTAAGGTGATGAGCGAAAACTAGAACCAGAGTAATCGTAAAATGAGGGGTGCGGAGGAGTGAACTGCTCCCCGAAAGTTGGACTGAGAATTCAGTTCTGATTTACGGGGAGCAGTTCAGAGAGACCCGTACCCCTCATTTATTTCTATGCTAAGGGAGGGCCACCGTGGCGAAGACCGAGTTGTGCAGGCTCGCGGATCGTGCAGGCCAGCCCGAGGCCCGACGGCTCCTGCGGACGGTGAATAGGTGGTGGAACGCGATCGAAGTCCTCATCGGCACCGGCGCCACTACCGCGAAGGTCGAGGCAAACAACACCGCGATCAAGAACATCAAAAGGACCGGACGCTGATTCGTGAATAACACCAACTTCTAAATCCGTATCCTCTTGAGAAGCGCCGCTAGAACAGCGGTCTGAACATCTCCTCAGCAGTGGAATTCACCACGAAACGCGAAGACCCTCTGAACTGGCCAACCCCCATCACCCCGCAGCGGACACGCGACGGTCAATCAGAAGCATTGTCTACTGGCAAGGAACGGGTCCTGGATGCTCTCCGCCGAGAAATTTGCGCTACACGGATGAAAGTTCAGCAAGACCTACAGCTAGCCTCGATTTTTCGTCGGGGGTCTTGGTCGGGTGTTTAAGGACGGCGGACGGGTCCGCGGTTGCTGGGCTGGTTTTGGGGCGCGGTTGGTTGCCCTGTTGGGTCGTCCTGGGTGGGCGACACACTATTTTCCCAAGTCAGAGCACCCTTTCCCTGCTTAAACACACACCAAACCACACATCCGATGAAAACCCGGGGCTAGAGTGACAGTATGGATTCATCACAGGTGGCGGTCATCACAGCGGACACAACTGATCCGCGTGCTGGCCTGCGGGCTGTGGCTTCTCTACGCGTTTTGGCGGACGTGCTGGAACAGCGTCAGGTGGAAGCTGCGCTTCGTGCGGGAATGAGTTGGCAGATGGTTGCCGACGCCCTGGGTGTCACCCGTCAAGCAGTTCACAAAAAATACTCCAAGCGCATTGATGCGTCGATTCCCCGACCTAGGAGGCGACCATGAGCCGATTTACCCGATATGCGACTACCAGCCAGACGCTCTCTTTGACAGCGATGGAAGAGGCCTCCCGAAGAGGGCTGCGGGTGGCCGGCCTTGAGGACCTGTTCTTGGCCTTGGTTCTCAGCGATCAGTTGGCGGGTCGGATACTCCGCGAGCGAGGGATCACCATCCATACGGCGCGGTCGGCAGTAGAAGAATGTCAGAAAGAACAAATTAAGTCTCTTGGCATAACCGCGAATTTGCCAACCTCAGGGAACATTGTGTTCCACGAGACCCGCGGATACGAGTGGTCTAAACGAGCATCGGACCTCATCGGCCGTGCAGGGAAAAGAGGTCGAACGGCAGACGCTGCTGCAGTTCTCCGTGAGCTGATGCGTGAACCCAGCGGGCAGATCGCGGATCTACTACGACGGTTGGACACCACTCCCGCCGCCATCCTCGCCGACCTCGAGCGAAGCTTTGAGGAGCCTACGACAAGTAGTCAGGGATACACCGCCGCTACAGGCGGAGGGCTGGCCGGCAGCAACGAGTCTTTCGTACCGTCGCCGGTGGAGGACGTTTGGTCGTTTCTGAGTGATCCGGACCGGATCCCCGAATGGGAGCCCGCCATCGGCACGATCGAAGGTCTTACTGCCGACCGCTTGTCCGCCGTCGTACCGATGGAGAATGCGGAAGAACACGAAGAGCACCACCAAGAGGGGACCAGATGGGCGGGACACGCGAGGACTTCTCATCCGAACGGCAAACCAATCAAGGTGAAGGAAAAGTTTCGACGCCGAACAATCACCCTCGGCCAGATTGCGCCTCGTACCCACCTTGCCTGGGAGTTCACCTACCCTGACTCGGGGAGTAGCCCGCGCTTGATCACGGCTTTCACCCTGAGTCCAACGGCGGGCGGCACGCACTTGACCACGACGATGACTTGGCCCGGTCGTCAAGGTTGGCGATCCCGTGTTGCCCGGCCGCTCCGGCCCCTGCAGCGTTTTCTCATCTGGATCAGGCTTTCTCAGATCAGCGGCTCTATCAGCCGGTCCTTCCGCCAGGCTTAGGCTCCTCAAATCAGATGGTTCACAACGGACGGGTGAATGAAAGTCGTCTGCCTACAGGGTCGGGCCCAGGTGGGGCTGAGAACTTTTCACGAAGACCAAAGCGGTGAGCGGTCGCGATGGATCCGCTCACGAAAAAGCTCATGTTCGATGATTACATGACCAGTAAATGGCTAATGATTGGTTCGAGCGCCGCACTGAGTTCTTCCGCGCGATTCGGGTCATACAAGAGTCTGGTGGCGAATCCATCGGAGACTGCGAGGACGCTGGCTGCGGTGATTGCAGGTTGCGGGGCGCCAAAAGCAGTGAGGGCTTGGACGAGTTGTTCGGAAATACGTTCGTCCTGGGAGATGAGCATGTCGGCGATCCACTGGGTATGGGTGGCTTCGGCGGTGAACGCATTCCAGGCCAAAGCTTCATCTCTTCGCACTTGATCGAGGGGGAGAGTCTCCTTGATGAGGCGCACAAGATAATCTGCTGCGTCTCCGGTGAAGGGTATGGCATCCATTCGGGTGTCGACCCGGGATACCAAAAGCTGGAGGGAGGCACGCAAGAGAGCCTCTTTGTTAGAGAACGTTTTTTGTAGAGCGCCGACTGACCAGCCAGCATCTGAGGCGACGGTGCGCACGCTCACAGCCTGGATGCCCCCGCGGACAGTCAACTTCAGCACAGATTCAGCGAATGCTTCGTGCTTACCCGGCGCTCGGTTCATAGAACTAGAATACGTGTGTATTCTGTGAATCATGCAATCGGCACCAAGTACTGAACGACAGCCTGTTCGCGTGACATCCGTGAGGTGGTCCGCCGCACTTGTCGGTGGGCCAGTGGACTTGCTCGACTTCCTGATTCCCCTGTGGGCTGGCTCTGCCCTCGGGGTGGATGCCACGATGATCGGGCTGCTGGTCGCCACCGAGTTGCTCGTGTCATTCGTGGCACGCTTTCCCGCGGGGCTGCTTGCTGATGTGAGTGATCGTCGCTGTATCGCGGCAGCGGGCGCAGCAATATATGGGATTTCGTGTGTGGGATACGCTTTTTCTTCCAGCCCCGCAATCGCTTTCGCCTCCGCTGTAGTCGGGGGTGTCGGTGGGGCACTGTTTTGGGTGCCTTTGCGCGCGATGGTCAGCGAGACGGTGGCAGAGGATTCTTCATCCTTCCCGCGGTTGATGGCCTGGCAGGAGACCGGCTCGTGGGTGGCCTTCGTTGCTGGCCTGACGCTGATCGGTTCCCTTGATTTCCGCGGCGTGTTCCTCGGTGCTTCCCTAGCCTGCTTCATTGCGGCAGCATTGCTGGTTAGCGCACCTCGCCATCCCGTGTTGCGGCTGAGCCAGGAAGCCCCGGCGATTCCTAGCCGGCGGCACTGGCCAATGCTGTTAGCAACGGCGGTGACGTCGCTTGCGGAAGCCGCCATCGGGCTACTGTTGCTGCTTCACCTCCAAAGTGCTTTCGACTTTGACGTGGTCTCTGTTGCCTTGGTGTTCCTGCCCGGCGCGATCGTGATGAGTCTGATGCCGGTGCCAGCGCACCGGCTCACCATGCGTATTGGGCGGCGCAAAGTGGTTGCTATCGCTGCGTTGTCCAGTGCTCTGTTCGCGTTCTCTCTGGGATTCGCTCCCTCTCCGCTCCTGATCGCCGCACTGTGGATTCTCAGTGGGGCCGCCTGGGCAACCATCAGCCCGATTGAACAGTCCGTGATCGCCGAAGCATCAGGCGACCGTGCGGGCAGGGGATTCGGACTCTATGAATCCGCAAGACTGGCTGGCGCCGGGGCGGGAGCCATAGCAGCTGGCATCAGCTACGCGACCACGAACTGGCAGATCGCCTGCTTCCTCTTCGCCTCCATCATTGCTATGGGTGCACTCATCACCCCCTGGGCCGTCAAACGCTCCGGCGCAACCAACTTTCCCCGCGACAGCAATCCGCTGGAGACTGCACCACAGATATCTTCCCCCGCAGCAGAGGCGAAGGGGACCGCTCCGCGAACCGAATCAACCCAGGAGGAGAAAACTGTGACAAAGACTCAGGCCTACCGCTCCAGATTCACAGGTCTTACGTGGCATGCTGCCATATTCGCCGTGGTCCAGATTGGATTGGCTCTCACCGGCTGGTCCTGGATCATCGATTCCTTCAGCACCAACGACCTCGGCGCGCATCTCGGCTCAGGGGGCCGTCCCGAACTCGAAGGAGTTCCAAGCTTCATCTACAACGCTGGAAAGATCTGGGTCATAGTCCTAATCATCGATGTTCTCTGGACGGTAATGGCAGGGCGAAAGCGTAAATAGGCAGATGATCGGCGGCGGCTGACAACTTTGTTCGTCTGCGCATGTTATCCAGCCCGCACGTTCGGTTCGAACGGCGTCGTCTTTGTTCCCTGATTTTTCGCGGGGTATCTAGGGACCCGAACAACATCAAGTGGCCAGTCAAGTAACCAAACTCGGTCCTTGCCGCGGAATCTAGAGGATTTTTCTTCGAAATTGTTGGATAGGTGGGTGTCCAATCAAGTTCCCATCAAGTTCCCATCCCGGTCGTTGATGCTCGCTTCCGAACCTGGGGCATGACTAACTCATGCTCCAGATCCGGTGAGTGCGCTTGAAGCCCATGAAGGCACGTATCGACGTAACCTTGGTGCAGCCTCTGCATCAAAGGGAGCGATCACCCCGGCGTCCACCGCTTCCTTAATAAGGCGTGAAGCTTGGGCGCTATTCTTTGGGGCAATACCGAATCTTTCGCGAACTGATGTGTTCGTCGTGTGTTTCCGAGTCACGTACCGGAGGCAAGCATGAAGATAGACGGCTCGGACCCGGTCTTCCTTATCCATCTTGGTCAAAGGACGATGGGCGAACAGCACCACGCGAGTGTGGTTGCCAGTCACTTCCACCAGCGGCGCCGGCAGTTGGTGTAGTTCAGTTTGGGACACAATTTTGTCCCATCCACTCCCGCGCTCCTCGCAAAGGCCAGACCTTCTCATCGCTGAGGCAAGCGCTTCGTTCCTCGATTGGGGAGGAGTATCCACGAACCTTGACGGATCCATCAATGGAACGCCAGGACTGGTGAACTCCAATCGATCGTCGAATATCTCAAACATCGGCCCAGACCCGCCTACTGTGAAATCTTGGTGGATCAGGGCATTCGCTAGAATCTCGCGGATCGCGAGGGGAGGAAACGATGGAACATCCTTGCGAATAGCCCGTCCCACAATCTCATTCGTTGGGATAATGGTTTCGATGTACCCAGCAAGTCCATCCAACCCGTTAGCGTAGCCGCGGGACCCCACCTGTTCTTTGAGCGTTTCGATCCTGTCGGCTCCTCGGTAGTGGACTACACGGGCAGCCTTTCTCGATAGGTTTTGGAAGTCGGATAGCTTCTTTGCGAACAAAAGCGCCCCAAGGTTGGTAATGTTCCAACCGCCAGCCCCCGAAAGCTCAATGAACTTCTCCGAAGAGAACGCGTTGAGAATCTCGTTTGGTGTCGCTGGTAGCGGTTTGTCCATGAGGTCAAAATAGGCGGGGTAGTCCAACATTCGGAGGACGTCATCCCCGCGTACATTTTCGCGGGCGGTGAGCCGCTCGAAGGGGGTGCGGTCAAATAGTCTCCAGAGTTCGCGCTCCTTCTGAGGGAAGTCTTTTAACTTCTTCTTGTACGATCCGATCCTGATGAACTCAGTTTCTTGGAACCGGACCGGGTGACCGTACGCCCGATCAATCCGGAGGACCACAACATTCTGTGCTCGCACCGTGGCTTCGAAGAACTCAAAGTTGATTTTGGGTGCAACCGCTCTGAGTAACCAATTTTCGAGTTCCTCATTGCCCACCTTCGCCTCTGCTGGTTTGAAGGTTGTTCCGACGATGGTGTGATCGCTGTCTTTAACTCCCCAAATTAGGTATCCGTAAACCTGGCCGGTCAGTGCTGCAGCATTTGAGAGCGCTGAGATGTACTCGCCAATCTGCTGTGGCTCATCGTTGTTCTCCTTGAACTCCACCCATTCGGTCTCAGTAGGCAGCGCCGCGAGTTCGACAACAAGGTCGGAAATGTCGTTCTTCGGAACGGAGGGATTCAACATGTGTCCTTTGCAAGGTGGCATTCACTCCACCCTATGATTCCTCATTTAGGCCCGGGTGTCCGGAGCCACCAGGTGTGAACGACCAAGACCAAAGGTCTGGATCGGACTTTGGTTTCGGGAAGCATTCATTCACGATCGAATGGATCGTCGCGAGTACTTGTTTGCGGGTCCATCTAACGATCGATTGCTGGGACATTATAAGCCGGTGCCGAATGATCTTAGATCGAAACTAGATCTTGTCTCCCTTATGTGTCTCATACTGATCAACATAGAAATGTCTCACCAATAAGCGACTGCGCTGGGTTTAGGAGAACGAGGTGTTGCGCGATACGGATGCGCGACGGTGAGCTTGTCCCTCAAGAAGCAGGCTCAGCTCCCGCTCAAGATCAGCCTCGGACTGATACGCAGCCTCGGCGGACGGGTCCGCGACGTACTCGGCAGCCACCGTGCTCTAATTCGGGAGACCGCGATCGAGCATACTTTCGTGGTGTTGCCTCGATCATGCTGTCATCTCCGGAAATATCACGCTCGTAAGGAGCTCCAGGAGGTTGGCTGAAGAAACTGACTCCAACAGCGGATTGCCGTCTGGAACCTGCGTGACCTCGGTCAGATCCGCGAGATCTCCAGGTAATGTGCCGGGCGGGACATCGAAGCCCTCGATATCACCGTGACCGGAGAAAATGATAGCGACCGTCTCACGCGTCTTTGGCCCCCTGACGAAGACGGTGTCTTTCAGGAGGACATGCTCAAGGAGTACTGGCGGCAATTTCGGTGTTGGCATGACTGTCAGACCATGTTTCTGAATTGCCGACAACACCGCGTCCTTATGCGTCGGTTGATACTGCTCGATCATGCCGTCGCCTCCTCGAACGTCAGCAGCCGATCCCGGTAGGACCCGTCCTGCTTCCGACGCGCCACCAGCTGGGCAGGAAGACCAGGACTGAGGTCGTTCACTGTCCTTCTTTGGTCGTGGGGGCCATATTTCGTCTCCTGAATGTCGATGCGCTGTTGGTTTGGATTCTGGATCGGCGTCTAGATTTCGGCAGTCCGACTCCGGGACGTTCGCCTACTCAGGACGGTTCCGCTCTGCATAAGCTTCCTTCAACCTATCGGGTTTTTGGGAGTCGCTCCCAGGACTCACCTGAAGCGCTCTGGGTTTGGTGGAGACTCCTGATCTTGGAAACGAGAATAGAGTCATGGCAACGAGTCAGGGATCTGGGAAGTCGACGGCACGTCGGTATTCGCCGGAGGAGAAAGCTGCTGCAGTTCGGATGGTGCGGACTTTGCGGGCGGAGCTGGGGAGCGAGCATGGAACGGTGCATCGGGTCGCGTCGCAGCTGGGATACGGTACTGAATCGGTGCGGGCGTGGGTGCGGCAGGCGGATGTTGATGATGGCCAAAGCCCAGGAGTGAGCACCTCGGAGGCCAGGCGGGTGCGTGAGCTCGAGCAGGAAAACCGTGAGCTGCGTCGGGCGAATGAAATCCTCAAGCGCGCCGCGAGTTTCTTCGGGGCGGAGCTCGACCGCCAACATCGGAAATAGTCTCGTTCATCGACGCGAACAAGGATGACGTTGTCGAGGGACGACGGCTCGGAGTCGAGCCCATCTGCGCGCTGCTGCAGGTGGCTCCGAGCACCTATTACGCCGCGAAAAGCCGCGCACCATCGGCGCGAGCTGTCAGCGACGCGGTCCTCACCCCGGATCTGATCAGACTCTGGGAGGACAATTACCGTGTCTATGGGGTCCGCAAACTTTGGAAAGCAGCCCGTCGTGCCGGGATCGACATCGGCCGGGATCAGACTGGCAGGCTGATGCGCGCTGCCGGCATCGAGGGTGCGAGGCGTTCAAAGCGTGTGAGGACGACGAGGCCGGATCCTGCCGGGAGGAGGCACCCGGACTTGGTGAACCGTGAGTTCACCGCGGTGGCCCCGAACCGGCTTTGGGTGACCGATCTGACCTTCGTTCCGACGTGGGCTGGTGTCGCGTATGTCTGCTTCATCATTGACGTGTTCAGTCGGATGATCGTGGGGTGGCGGTGCGCTTCGCACATGCGCACGGAGATGGTCCTCGACGCGATTGAGATGGCACGGTGGGGCAGGGGCACCCACCACGATGACCTGCGCTGTCACAGCGATGCGGGCAGTCAATTCACGTCCATTCGCTACGGCGAACGTCTCGCTGAAATCGGTGCCACACCATCGATCGGGACCGTCGGCGACAGTTACGATAACGCGCTGGCCGAGACCGTGAATGGCTATTACAAGACCGAACTCGTCCGAGGCCCCGCCCGATCTGGTCCCTGGAGAACGGTTGAGGACCTTGAGCTAGCCACCCTCGGATGGGTTCACTGGCACAACACCGAACGTCTTCACGGCTACCTCGGCGACACTCCGCCCGCAGAATTCGAGCAAGCGTTCTATGCTGGCAAAACCAACAACACTCAATTGGTAGAAATCAAATAGTACGAGTCTCCACCAAACCCAGAGCGCTTCATTTCACCGACCGCTACGGCCAGCGGAGAGGCGCTTGAAGTACGATTTGCAGTATGAAAATAAGAGAAATCACAATCATCGTGGCCATCTTTATATCCGTCTATGCTGCGCATAGCTTCGGCAAGCATTTGGATACACTGATTGGGCTCTTCTTGACATTCATAGTCGGATTCGTTGCAATTACCATCATCCGTCGTCTTTCGGTCGAGGACAAACAGCAACAGGACTGACGTTTATGTCATCGTCAGCGCCGTTCTAATCGTGAGCGGCGCTGACGTCGGGCTCACGGAAAGCCGGGTAATCCCGGACGGAGCGGGCTAAAATCGCCCTAAACAACCAGTGCAACAACCCCGACATGCGCTACCGCATGTCAATGACGCCGGTGCCGATCTCGATACGGCTGGTGCGGGCGGCGACGGCGGCGAGCAGCGGAAACGGCGAAGCGTGCTGCCGGGCAAAATGGTGCACCCTGAACGATGCCCCATCAATGCCGATCTCCTCCGCGGCCACTGCCAGGTCGATGGCCTGCAGCAGCGCCTCACCTCCGGTGCGGGTTCGCGATCCCTGCGCGGAGGACCAGTTACCAAAGGATAGAAAACCTATTCGCTTCATACCCGGATCAACCCGTTGCGGTCCCGACGCATTCCCGCTGCTCATTCAGAGGTATCGCCCCGACCGTGCGACTAGATGATGTTTCGACCGGCCTTCCGGGATTCAGACCAGTCCTTGAAGAAGCCACGGCAGACGGTCCAGAGGACCCCTGCAACGATGACCGGCCAGATCAGCACAT
The DNA here is from genome assembly GCF_054510775.1 of Arthrobacter sp. TMT4-20. Classification (NCBI taxonomy): domain Bacteria; kingdom Bacillati; phylum Actinomycetota; class Actinomycetes; order Micrococcales; family Micrococcaceae; genus Arthrobacter; species Arthrobacter sp. TMT4-20. The sequence continues at coordinate 90,560 of NZ_JBTNDW010000011.1, forward strand.
ATACGGTGAGAAGGATTGTTTCCATGGTGATCTCCTACTTTCGGGCGGACAGCGTGGCGCCGTCCAGGTCGTCGTCAGGGGTGTTGCTGGCGTCGTCGGCCACGGGGTCATAGTCGCCGATGCGCTGTTTGATCAGGGCGAAGTCGAAGTCCTGTTTGCTCCTGACGGACATCAGATAGCAGACGATGGTGCTCACGGCGTAGGCCACCAGCGAACCGGTGAGGACCGTGTAATCGTGCAGGAACCCGATGACGAAGGGGGCCGAGGCAAGCGCGGCGACGGCGCCAGCGATTTTTGCTGGTTTCAGGCCGAAGAAGCCAAACACCATCAGGCCCAGGACAATGCCAATTCCGGCAGCCGACAGGGTGTCGAACAGGATCCCGGTGACGCCGTCCATCGAGAACCAGGAGAACCTGACGGGGATGAAGACGGCCAAGGCCACGACCACCGACGTCGTAAACGCCCTGTTGGTCACCTTGTTCCAGTAGAAGCTGGCGATGACCGGGAACACGAGGGCCCCCCACAGGGCTCCCACGAAGACCAGCAGGTCGAGGATGTCCATTTGTTGACTGGCGAAGATCAAGGCCGCGGCAGTCGCCACGATCATGGTGATCCGGCCGACCAGCAGCATGGTTTTGGGGTTGGGTTTCGTCGCGATGTTCTTGCCGTAAACGTCGGCCATCATGATCGAGGACAGTGCGGACAAGTCCGAATCGGCGGTGGAGGACAGCGCGCCGAGGATCATCACAAAGAACAGGCTCAGCAGTACGGGGCCCAGGTAGGTGGATGCCATCTGCGGGATCAGGTTGTTGACGTCGCCGCCGGTGGGGCTGATACCCAGGTACAGGGCCATCACCCCGATCATGCCGATGCCGATCACGGTGGCACCGTAACCAACTGTCGCGGTGACGAAGGTCTTCTTGATCAGGTCCTCGCGGACAGCGAACAACCGCTGCGCGATGGTCTGGTTGCCGATGGCGTAGGCCAGCACAGCAGCGATATAGGGAGCACCCTGGTTCAGGAACGCGTCACTCGAGAAGAAGTTGGACTGCTCGGGGGTCAGGTTACCGGCCCCCTGGGTGAACATGCCGGGACCTCCGGCAGCGAAGAACACCACCGGGATGATGATTGCGACGGCGCCCAGCATGGCGACCACCTGCGCAAAGTCGGTCAGTACCGAGGCGCGGAAGCCGGACCACAGCGTGTACATGAGGACGCCGACGGCGACGGCGAGTACACCCTGCCCGAAGCTGAAGGGGGAGAGCAATGCTACGAGGGCGCCTCCGGCAATAAAGTTGGAGGTCAGGCTGATCACGCTGCCAACGATGTTGGAGCCGGCGAGCATCAACTGGCTGGACCGGCCGTGGCGGGCGTGCATCACCTCGGCCAGAGTGTGGGCTTTCGGCGCTACTGCGCGGATGCGTTTCCCGAAAGGGTAGATGAACAGGATCATCAGGGCACCCCACAGCCCGTAGTGGATTGGCCCGGAGATGCCGTAGGTGTAGCCCGAGGTGGCGGATGCGTACATTGAAGCCGCCCAGATCCAGGTGGCAGTCATGCTCGCAGCGGAGATACCGAAACCCACCTTGTTGCCGGCGGTCATGTAGCCGTCGGCGTTCTCCTTCTTTTTACCAATGTAGGCGGACACCAGCAGGGTGCCGCCGTAGAGGAGTACAAGAAGCAGAATCACCATCCATCCACTTAGTTGATACAACTCAGCATCGTTAGGCACTGTGATCCCTTCGTCACGACGAGCAACGCTTGCAACTCGACATCGTCATCACGCTGGCCTCCTGTGGGCCGTCCCCTCCGCAAGCGTTCCAGGCGCGGAGACCGAGCCCCGAATGAGGGCGCAAGCGCGTCAATCCCGTAGAAAATTACCTGAGGCAATCAAACAGAGCGCATAGCTATGTCTTTCGGCGGCGCGCGGCCAACCGATTCGTGGGTGTTTTGTACCCATACGGGGGCAGGTGCTCTGCAATCTTCGCCGCTAATCAATCCCAATAATGGGGGAACGGTTACTCGCGGGCAGGCGTCCTGCAACGCAGTCAGGCTAGCATGCTTCCGGCGGAGGGGACCTTTGGGCAAGTAGTGGCGCCGGGCAGTGACGATGGCGAGGTGGCCGTCGTCGACGGCGCGGACGACGGCCACTCGGGGGTCCGCTGAAACCAGTAATCCTCGGATGATGCCTGATAGAGCAGTATCATCCGAGGATTGTTGAAGGGGTAGGTGGTAGGGGGTGAGCCTCCCGAGCCTGGCTCTTAGCCGCGGTCGGTGTAGCGGCCCTCTGAATGTTCCTGGATGGACCGGTTTGATGAGGTTACGTAGGTGCCGCGGACCTGGACCGTCCCGCCGCTACGGGTAGTGACGTAGGTTCCCTCGGCTGGGGTGCCGGAGGTCGGCGTCGTCACGTAGCGCCCACCGAGCAGGGGCATCGGGCGGGCGGGGGTGACGGCTGCCCTATGGGCGGCGGCCGGGCGTGTGGTGGTGGTGCGGTTCATCAATGACATGGTGAAGCTCCTATTTTTGGGCGCGGCGAAATTGCCGAACGGTTCAGCGTTGAAGTGGTGATTTTGGGCAGAACTGATCACGGAATGCCGCGTCAGCGGGCCGTGCGAATGAGAAGTGGCTTAGCCGGTTTCGGGTGAGCCGTTGGTCTGGCAAGTGCGACACAGGCCGTTGAAAGTGACCTCGGCCGAGTAAATGGTGAAACCTGAATCATCGGAGGGGGTGAGGCATGGTGCCTCGCCGATCACGCAGTCAACATCCTGCACCAACCCGCAGCCAACGCATGACAGATGGTGATGGTTGTCGCCCACCCTGCACTCGAACAGGGCGGGAGAATTGGGCGGGTCGAATCGTCTGACCAATCCGGCACCGGTGAACGACGCCAGAATCCCGTAGATAGTTTGGGCCGATATTTTGCTCAGGCTCTTTCGTGCTTCATTAAAAACCTGATCAGCACTTGAATGGGGTGCGCTCTGGAGAATCTCCAACACCGCCACTCGAGGCGCAGTCACCTTCAGTCCCGACTCGCTGATAATGGCCCGAAGAGCATCGGGTTGGGTCTGCGAGGCGGTACCTTGTGGCATACCTCTACTATACGGAGTTGTTTTGATTAGGTCAAAACAACTCCGCGGGTAGCCTTGGACAATGACTGAACGTTACCGGTACGACGTCGAGGTGCTGCACCTGCTCGTCTCACCGGCCCACGCCTACTTTGGCCGCGCCCGCGACGGTGCCGCCGACGTGCCCACGACCGACGCCGACCGGGTAGCCCTGGTAGCCGGGAAGGGAATCGTCGGGGACCGGTTCTTCGGCAAGGCCGCACACATGGACGCCGCGGTGACGGTGATGGCGGTGGAAGCGCTCGAGGATATTGCCAGTGGCCTGGCCGCTGAACCTTTTGATCCGTTGCTGGCCCGGCGGAACGTGATTCTGCGGGGTGCCCAACTGCATCCGCTGCTGGGTCTGGAGTTTGAGCTGGAATCCGCCGGCGACGTCGTGCGGTTGAAAGCCGGACGGCCCGCGCATCCATGCGTGTGGATGGATCGTATGCTGGCGCCGGGAGCCCACGCGGCGATGCGCGGCCGAGGCGGAGTGCGCTGTCAGGTGCTGGCGGACGGGGTGCTGCACCGCGGTCCGGCGGTACTGGTGAGCCCGGTTTTACTGGAACCGGACCGCGCTGGGGAGGCCACGATCCGGCGTCCTGCACGGTTGCCCTGATCGTTTCACGCCACCGCTGAGGAATACGTCGCCGTCCACTGGCGTTGGGCGAGGGGGACCAAATTTTTCCGCAACCAATTCTGCAGGAGCTTATCTATGCCTACGACCGTCAACGCTTACGCCGCGCCATCCGAGTCCGAGGACCTCATCGCCACCACCATCGAGCGCCGCGACGTCGGCCCCGACGATGTGCTGATCGACATCAAGTTCGCAGGAATCTGCCACTCCGACATCCACACCGTCCGCGGTGACTGGGGACCCCAGACCTACCCGTTGGCGCCAGGACACGAGATCGCCGGGATCGTCACCGAGGTCGGCTCCAACGTCACCAAGCACTCCGTCGGCGACCGCGTGGGCGTCGGCTGCATGGTCAACTCCTGCGGCGAGTGCAAGAACTGTGAAGCCGGCGAGGAGCAGTACTGCCTCAAGGGCAACACCGGCACCTACGGCGCCAAGGACCGCGACGGCTCCATCACCCAGGGTGGCTACTCCACCCACATTGTCGTCACCGAGGACTTCGTTATCCGGATTCCCGAAGGTATCGACCTCGACGTCGCCGCACCGCTCCTGTGCGCTGGCATCACCACGTTCTCGCCTCTGAAACGCTGGGGCGCCGGACCAGGCAAGAAGGTTGCAATCGTAGGCCTGGGCGGACTCGGCCACATGGCCGTGAAGCTGGCCGCAGCGATGGGCGCCGAGGTAACGGTGCTTTCGCAGTCACTGAAGAAGCAGGAAGACGGGCTACGTCTAGGGGCCAAGCACTACTACGCCACCAGTGACGAGAACACCTTCTCCGACCTCGCCGGCTCCTTCGACCTGATCATCAACACGGTGAGCGCCACCCTCCCCATCAGTGACTACCTGGGTCTGCTGGCTCTCGACGGCGCGCTCGTCAACGTTGGAGCGCCGGCCGAGCCGCTGCCCGTCAACGCATTCGCCCTGATCGGTGGCCGCCGTTCGTTCGCCGGCTCCCTGATCGGTGGCATCCGGGAAACCCAGGAAATGCTCGACTTCTGCGCCGAGCACCACCTGGGCGCCGAGGTAGAGGTCATCTCCGCAGACAAGATCAACGAAGCCTACGAGCGCGTCCTCGCCTCGGACGTCCGCTACCGCTTCGTCATCGACACCTCAACGCTGAACTAGCGTTTCGCGTTAGTGAACCCCCGGCAGGAGCTACTCCTGCCGGGGGTTCTCGCGTTAAACTCGGGGCTATGACTGCGCACCTGAATATCACCGACGATCCCGCCGCCGACAGGTTGCTCTCCGAGGAGCCTCTAGCCCTGCTGATCGGGATGCTGCTGGACCAGCAGGTGGCGATGGAAACGGCTTTCGCTGGCCCGGCCAAGATCAAGGACCGGCTGGGCGCGTTCAACGCGGAGACGATCGCCCACAAGGATCCCGACGAATTCGTTGAACTCTGCCGCACGCCGCCCGCCGTGCACCGCTACCCGGGGAACATGGCCGCGCGAATCCAGACGCTGTGCGCCACTTTGCTCGACGACTGGGATGGCGACGCGTCCCAAATCTGGAGGAGGGGCAACCCCGACGGTGCCGAGGTCTACAAGCGGCTCAAGGCACTGCCCGGTTTTGGGGAACAGAAGGCCCGAATCTTCCTTGCACTGTTGGGCAAGCAATACGGGTACGACGGCGACGGCTGGCGTGAGAGCGCGGGCGCGTACGGCGAGGAGGGCAGTTACCGCTCAGTCGCCGACATCGTGGACCCCGAATCCCTCACGAAGGTGCGTGAAACCAAGCGTGCGGCGAAGGCAGCGGCGAAGGAGGCGACGGCCTAACACTGGTTTCCGGCGCAAAGTAGGCTCCCTCCTCTTCCGCCGCGCGAGTGGCGGCGTGGATGGTCTAGCCGCGGTGAGCAATCCGGTCAGAGGGGGTCCACCCGGAGATCGGTGAGGAAAAAGTTGCCCACCGCTGCCTGAATTGCCCACCGGGCCGGGCAAGCCCTGCGGAACTCGTTAGGCAAAGCCGGGTTCCCGAACGGGCGATTGTAGGACTCCTGAAACCGGGTATTCCTTTTGGGAAGGGACCGAAGCGAGGAACCGCGCAGGATTGCCACAGGATCAACGAAATAAGCCGACTTCGTTTCGATGCGCGGTTACACTGAAATAGGAATCGGAAATTGTGAAGAATAACGATTATTTGGCAAATCGGACGCTTTGGCGCACGCCGTGATTTCTTCCATCCGTTTCAAACGAAAGCAGGCTCTCTATGGGCTTCAGCCATTCCCGTTGACTACTTCCGTCCTGCTGGCTCACAAGCGACTACCCTGTATCCGCATCGCGGATTGGTAGATAGCGAAGCCCTTCTAGGCAATACTCTGTGGCCTGAGATATCCCGGTCGCTGAACCTTAGACTCCGGTCGAATGACCAGGAAAGCGAATCGCCCCCATGCTCGATCCAGTACCAAGCACCAATAGCCATTCATCAATCGACGAAACCCCTACCGGCCTGACCGATGAAGAGTTGGCGTCTGATCACAGCAGTTCTTACACACGAGCGCTCGCCGAAGTGCGAAGCTGTGTACTTGAACAGGCCAGAAATCCTGCACAGGCAAAGGTTAGCTTCGATTATTTGATGACCCATGATTCGCTCACCGGATTGCTCAATCGGGGTGGATTTCTGGCGGAGCTTCAGCTCTGCCTTGCAAAGCGGGCCGGCAGGAAACAGCGCCGAGGACTATTGATCGTGGACCTGGATTTCTTCCGGACGGTCAATGTCGGTCTGGGGATCGCTGCTGGGGATGAGACTCTGAGTATCGTCGCGCAGCGGATCCGTGCCGCGGTGCACCCATCTGCAGTCGTCGCTCGGTTGTCGGGTGTCGAATTTGCGGTACTGGCTGACCTCGCCGACGCCGGGGAGGCGCAGTCGGTGGCCGCCGAGCTATTGGAGGCCCTGAGCGCGCCGATGGCGGTTGGCGGGACCAGCATTGAAATCACGGTCAGTATTGGCGTTTCGATGGCCAGCGAAACTGACACCCCTGACCGGCTGGTGGGTCGGGCTGCCGCGGCACTGCACCAGGCCAAGAAGCGGGGCCGTAACCGCTGCGAGGTGGAGTGCAGCATGCACAGCGATCCCGACGACGGCCAGCTGAATCGCCGCGGTGAACTGCGCCGTGCCATCGAGGACGGAGAGCTATGCCTCTTCTTCCAGCCCCAGATTGACCTCGTCAGCGGCCAGATGAACGGATTCGAGGCACTGGTGCGCTGGGATCACCCCAATAAGGGCCTGCTGGCACCGTCAGCTTTCATCGACTTCGCCGAAGAATCCGGGCTTATCCTGCCGCTCGGAGCCTGGGTGATCAACGCTGCCGTCGCGCAACAGGCCGCATGGCACCGATCTGCGGCGGGACGGCCCCCAGTACGAATGTCAGTCAATATCTCAGCCATCCAGCTCAGCGATCCCCGCCTCGAAGAAATGGTCACTGAAGCGCTTGAACGCCATGGTGTTGCTCCGGGGCTCCTGACCCTGGAAATCACCGAAACGGCGCTCACCGCGGATCCAGTTGCCGCGCTGCGGACCCTCGAAATTCTCAAGGCCCTGGGCGTCAGGTTGGCAATCGACGATTTTGGTACTGGCCATTCCAGCCTCACCTATCTCAAGCGCTTTCCGATCGACGAACTGAAAATTGACCGCTCCTTCATTGCCGGGCTCACTACCGACAGCAAGGACCACGCGATTGTCGCGTCCTGCATCCAGCTCGCCCACGCCACGAACCTGATCGCCGTCGCCGAAGGCGTTGAAATGCCAGCCCAGCTACACGCGCTGACCGAGCTGGACTGCGACCTCGCGCAGGGCTACTTCTACACCCGCCCCATGTCGGCAGAGGACCTCGAACCGTGGTTCATTCCGCGACCCGATAATATGCGCCTGGGAGAACCCCAACTGGTTGGTCAGTAGCGTTGCAGGTTGACCTTGAAAGTCTCGCCGTTGACCGGAGCTGACGTGTGCTCGTGCACAATTTTCCAGTCACCGTCGCGGCGCCCCAGAACCCAGGTCAGGCGGTTCTGCATGGAGTCCTGTTCGACGTCGTCGGGCCCAATGTCGCGGTAGGTGATGATGGCGTGCACGGTTGCCAGGTCCTCGGTAACCAGAGTCTGAACGTCATCGAAGTCCACCCCGACACGCTCATCCCCCACCGAAGCGAACCACCCGGCCACTGATTCCCGCCACGGGCCTGCACCCTGGTGGCTCCACACGTCCCATAAGTCGAAAACCCGGACATCGTCGTCATACAGGGTCAGCAGGGCATCAACATCCTTCCCGAATACGGCTGCAGCATACTGTTCGAGAACCTGAGTGATCGACTCTTCATCCATGAAGGCGATCCTCGCATGCCCGACCGATGAACGGAACGGGTACGCGCAAGTCATTTATGACGACCGGTAACGGCCAGGTTTTGACCCAACAAATTTTCTGCCTTAGCGTGATCTCCAGAATCAAGAGTGTCAACCAACGGCCCTGGCCGGTTGACCAGCAACCCTCTCCCGTAGCGGGGTGCTCCAGGTGAAGATTCGGCCGCCGGAACAAGTCCCCGGACGGCAAGTACGGCGTATCCAGAATTGACCCCGCCGAGGGGTCGTCGTGGATACCGCCCGCCATCTTGAAGCGAGCCAGCATGTAACCCCGAGGAAACTCCCCGAATGTCGCTGCAGTTATCGCAGCACTTCACCCCTGCCTATCTGCCTATCTGCCTATCTGCCTGTCCAGTGGTAACGCCTGGCCAATGTTATCGGCCGACCGGACCCCACTGACGTACCCCGTTCAAAGGAAAAACCCCCATGAAATCCCGCACCCTTCTCACTATCGCCGTTGCCCCATTCCTCGCCCTCACTGTGGCATGTGGTGGCTCGGGCGAGTCCGGTTCCGGAAATGAAAGCATCAAGCTCGGCGTCGTCGGCGCCAGCGACCCGGAATGGGGCCTGCTCACCGAGGCCGCTGCCGAGGAAGGCATCGAGCTGGAGGTCATCGACTTCGCCGAATACACCCAGCCAAACCCCGCGCTAAGCGAAAGTGAACTGGACCTCAACCAGTTCCAGCACCTGGTGTACCTGGCCCGCTACAACGTATCCAGCGGAGAGGAGCTGGCCCCGATCGGCTCCACGGCCATCTACCCGCTGGGCCTGTACTCAACCCAGTACGGGTCGGTGGAGGAAATCCCCGAAGGATCGACGGTTGCTGTCCCCAACGACGAGAGCAACCTCGCCCGCGGGCTGCTGGTCCTTCAGTCCGCCGGTCTTGTGGTGCTCGACGACGGCGGCAGCGCCTTCTCGACGATCGACGACATTGATGAGGACGCGTCCAAGGTCACCGTCACCACGCTCGAAGCGTCGCTGACCCCCACCTCGCTGCCCGACGTCGCCGCCGCCATCATCAATAACGACTTTGTCCAGGACGCTGGCCTGAACTTCGAGGACGCCATTGCCCAGGACGATCCGACCGATCCTGCCGCCGTCGCGTACGTGAACGTGTTCGCCGCCCGCGCCGGCGAAGAGGGCAACGAGACGTACCAGAAGCTGATCAGCATCTACCAGGAAAACCAGGAGGTGCAGGACGCCGTCCAGGAGACCTCGGGCGGGACCGCCGAGTTCCTTCAGGTCACCCCCGATGAGCTGCAGACGACCCTCGACACCGTCGAGGAAGACACCCGCGCCCAAGGCTAACCAGCCCTCCCTGCCCTGCGGCCAGCTGGCGATCCCGGCTGGCCGCAGGGCCGTTTATCAAGGAACACCATGCCACTCATTTCCCTGCAGGGAGTTACCAAAAGCTTCCCTCCGGGCCGCCGCGGCGACGCTCCCGTGCACGCGATTGACAACGTCAGCCTCGACATCGAGGCTGGAGAGATCTACGGGATCATCGGCTACTCGGGGGCCGGGAAAAGCACTCTGGTCCGCCTGATCAACGCTCTCGAAAAGGCCAGCAGCGGCACCATCATTGTCGACGGCCAGCAGGTCACCAACGTCCCGGACCGGCAACTGCGCAAACTACGTCTCGACATCGGGATGATCTTCCAGCAGTTCAACCTGTTCAACGCCAAAACAGTCTGGAACAACGTCGCCTACCCCCTGCGCGTCGCTGGGAAGAGCCGGGACGAAATCCAGGCGCGCGTCACCGAACTCCTCGACTTTGTGGGACTGGCCGATAAGGCCTCCAACTACCCCGAACAGCTGTCCGGCGGCCAGAAACAGCGCGTCGGCATCGCCAGGGCACTCGCCACCTCGCCAAAAATCCTGCTCGCCGATGAGGCGACGTCGGCGTTGGACCCCGAGACCACCCATGAGGTGCTGCGCCTGCTACGGCGGGTCAATGAGGAGTTGGGCATCACCATAGTGGTGATCACCCACGAAATGGACGTCATCCAGACCCTCGCCACGAAGGTGGCGGTGATGGACAGCGGCCGGATCGTGGAGCAGGGTGATGTGTTCGACGTCTTCTCCAATCCGCGCGAGGCCTCATCCCAACGGTTCGTTTCCACCGTGGTCCGGGGGATCCCCTCACCCGACGAACTCGCGGTTCTCCAGGAGCGGCACACCGGCCGGATCGTCACCTTCTCCTTCCGTGACGGCGACTCCTCGCAAGCCTCGGTCTTCCTCGAGTTGGCGGCCGCCGGCGTCGAGTTCGAACTGATCTACGGCGGCATCAACGACATTCGGGGCCGCGCATTCGGCCATCTCACCCTCGCACTCACCGGGCCCGACGGCGCGGTCGACGCTGCGCTGACCGGGCTGTCCGGTCGCATCACTGTGAAGGAGCTCAGCTGATGGATTCCCTCATTGACCTCACCCCGGAGCTGTGGGTCGCCACTTACGAGACCCTCTACATTGTCGGGTTCAGTCTGTTCTTCGGCGGCCTCGGCGGACTACTGCTCGGCATCGGGCTTTACACCACCCGAGCCGGCAGTATCCTCGGCAACAGCGCCGTGTTCAGCACCCTGAATATCATCGTGAACATCTTCAGGCCCATCCCGTTCATCATTTTCCTCGCCGCGGCACAACCCCTGGCCAGGGCGGTCACCGGAACCGGGATCGGCAACAGCGCCATCATCTTCACCCTGTCGCTGGCCGCCGCATTCGGGATCAGCCGCATCGTTGAACAGAACCTCCTGACTGTCCAACCGGGCGTGATCGAGGCGGCGCGATCCGTCGGGGCCGGGCGCCTCCGCATCATCCTGACCATCCTTATCCCCGAAGCCCTCGGCCCGCTGATCCTCGGGTACACGTTCATCTTCGTGGCGCTGGTCGACATGTCAGCGGTTGCCGGGTACGTGGGCGGCGGCGGGTTGGGCAACTTCGCCATCCAATACGGTTACCGGCAGTTCAACCCCTGGGTCACCTGGGCAGCGGTGATCGTGATCATCCTGTTGGTGCAGGCGGTGCAGCTGCTCGGCAACGTACTCGCCCGGAAAGCGCTCAGACGGTAGCTTTCCGGCCGGCGGCGGGTCTCGAACGTGGTGATCCCCGACGCGGGTAGCGCCAGCGGCAACACCACGGCAACAATTCGCCCCCGGTGCAATCCCACGGAGCGAAACGAAGAAAAGGTCCCTGCAACAGTCTGAAAGGCTATTGGAGGACGAGGTCACGGTGAGCGCGAGCGTGTCAATCAAACCGGTGCTGGCGTCCTCGTCCAGGAAACCTGGATCTAATATTCGCCCGATATTGCCATTCTGGTTAGCACCGATTGAATGTGTGTGCCGAAGTTTGGTGCCCCAGCATCGACTAACGCAGCGACAAGTGTTTTCGAGCCATCACGACAACCCCAATATTGGGACTGCATCCTTAGGGCGGCTAGCACGGCGTCTGACCGACGCTCCATAATGAGACAGAGCATGTCATCGGCCACATAGGTTTCGAATTCAAATAGATCCGCGTAAGGAAAGAAATCTTCATAGTTGTTGGTGACCAGGTAATCGCCCGCACCCATGATCTGCAGCAGCTAACACATGCGCATCAAACTTATCTTTGCCCTCGACGAGAGTCGGGTCGATATCGTAGCCTCGGATCACTGCTTCGGGAAACGCGTCGGTCAACTTCTTGCGCCAAAGTCCGATGTCCTGATCGGAGGCGGCGGGGTTTCTACGTCGGCGATTGTAGAGCCACTCAGCTAATACGTCTTCGCTCCATCGCAACCCGATGCCTTCGGGGCCGGAATTTAGAGCAATCAGAGCGAACCAGTCTCTAAGAGTTCGCGAATAGAGGATATTCGCGTCAAGGAAGATAAGCGTGGCCCCCGGCTGCATAAGGGCTAGCCTATGCAGTTCCGGGGGCCGTGGCTATGGTCAGAACTAATCTTTGTCGAATCCCAACGAATCTTCGAATTCCAGTAGATCTCCGAAGGACTTTCTCTGATCAGCAAGGCGCGACTCGGCCAGTGAACGAAGATCGGACCGGTTAAAACGGGTATGTGACCCCACCTTATGAGAAGCGATCTGCCCAGAGGCAGCGAGTTTCAACAGGGTAGGGCGCGAGATGCCCAGCATCTTCGCTGCTTCCACACTGGTGAGGGCCTTTGGGGATTGGGTAATACCGAAGGGCTGGCCAGCAGCGGCCAAACGCACCACAGTCTGAAGCAGGTCACTGAGTCCATCGGGCACGACAATTGCCTCCCCGGAAGAAGATTCGATCTTAATCTGAAGGTCGCCAGGATCCACTTCGTCAAAGCGGCGCGATACCTCTTTTGCTTCCTCGCTCTGCGAGGTGGTCACATCGATAGTTCGAACATTTTGGATGGCTGTTAGAGCCGCCATGACAACATCTCCTCTTTTTACTTGCACTTATTATCTGACATATCTGAAATAAGTGCAATCTGGCAACGGCGGTCAGATCGTTGACCGCGTGCGGTGAACGCCGGTGATCCGACCCGCATGGTCAAGATTGCCTGCTGCATCGATCAAGGGCTGTTGTCACCCTGACGCGTTTGCCGAGCCGATCTTTCCCGATTCGACGCCGATGGTGACCCAGTAGGCCAGTTCCGCTTCGTCGTCGAGCTGGTCGCGTGACACTGTCAGCCAGCCGCGCCCCATGGGTTTTTCTTTGCCCATGAGCGCCGGCACTGCGCCGCGGCGAAGCAGGTTGTCGTACTCCGCTGGGTTTGCGCGTACCAGTAGGTCACCGGAGCGATCGGCGGCAACAGCCATGCGGTCATTCACCATGAACGAGACGCCGCCGAACATCCGTATTTCCCGCACATTCGGATAGGAGGCGAAGATGTCCCGGAGGCGCCCGGAAAGGTACTCGCGAGCTGAAGCCCTGGTGGTCACGGTCGCCCCTTTGGTTACTGATGCCCTTTGAATATGAGACGAGGGGCAAAATCTGTCAAGCGTTTGGGGGCTGCGGCGCCAACCGGGCACCTGACGACGGCGACGGTTCAGCTGAGTGCGTTCGCTGCCCGCACCAGGAGCCCCGTAGTTAACTGTCCAGGAGTCAGCTCCGGAGCCGTTTCGCTGAGGGAGTCATGCGTCGGTAGCGGGGACGTAGCAATCCGTTCCAGCAACGGAGCCGACGGGCAAGCCAACTCGGGGGCGGCCCCGGTGACCGCCTCGCCGGTACGGGCAGTGACCGCCGGCCAGTCGATGGGACCTGACACTATCTCGGCTGCTACCTCCTCCAGTCCAGGAAGAATGGTCTGCCTGCCCAGACGGGTGCTGACCATCCAGGCATCACCGAAGGGTTTGAGTACTAACCGCTTTCCGGCAATTTCCTGCAGGAGGGCGCCTACGGCCGGCCGCATACCGGTCAGGGTGACATACCCGGATATTCGGGAGATCCCGGCGCCGCCGGGACAGGCTCCGCACATCGCTAGCCCTCCTGCAGGAAATCATCCCGCGTTCAGTTCTTCTTGCACTGGGTTTCTTCTACCTTGAGCAAGACACCCTAGGCAGTGGCCTACGGCATCACGTCGCCGCTGTTGGGGCCGAGGGTCTGGCCCGTGTAGAGGTTACCGCCGGGTGACGAGGCGAGCAGCAGCGCCGTGGGCGCCACTTCCTCAGGCGTGCCGAAACGGCCGACAGGCAGCTCGGCCTGCTTTGCTGCTTTCCATTCATCCGAGAGACCTTCGATCAACGGGGTGAAGATCGGCCCGGGCGCAATGGCGTTGACCAGGATTGAATGCGGTGCCAGCTCCAACGCGAGGGCCTTGGTGAGACCAATGACGCCTGCTTTCGCTGCCACATAGTGCGCCAGACCGGTGCCGCCCTTGATGCCTAACTGCGAGGAGATGTTAATGATCCGACCGCCGCCACGCTTCACCATGTGCGGCGCGGCCCAGCGTGCGGCAAGGAAGACTCCGCGCAGGTCCACATCCATCGTGCGGTCGTAAACCTCCGGACTGAGCTCCAGAAACGGGGTTTCGTCGAGGATGCCGGCGCTGCTGACCAGGATATCGATCCCGCCCAGCAGCTCCGCAGCGGCATCCATGGCGGCCTTGACGTCGTCGCTCTCCATGACATCCACCCGTCGTGCTACAGCAGTGACACCCGTTGACGAACATTCGACGGCCACGGCGTCGGCCTGGGCCTCGTCTACATCCAGCAGGAAAAGGTTCGCACCCTCGGCGGCGTAGAGCCTGGCGATGGCCGCTCCAATACCACTGCCGGCGCCTGTGATGACGGCTGTTTTGCCGTGAAGTTGGGTCATGATCGGGGTCCTAACTGCAAATGGTGGAGGAAAGATGAGCGAGCCGGGGCGTCTAGCTTGGCCAGCGGACGGTGAGGCCGCCGTCGACAATCAGTTGCTGCCCGGTGACGTAGGAGGAATCGTCGCTGGTCAGGAACCTGATCGCTCTGGCGGCTTCGTCCACGTGACCTACCCGGCCCCACGGAATGATCCCGCCGGCCGCGTCCAGCCCGTCCTTCCCCAGGGAATTCGTGCCATCGAGAGACTGCGGGCTTTCGATCAGTCCCGGAATCACAGCGTTGACGCGGATCTTCCGCGGCGCCAGTTCGACGGCGAGGGACCGGCACATGCCTAGCAAGCCAGCCTTCGCCGCCGCGTAGTGACTGTGGTCCTCCCAGCCGTACACCCCACCAGCGATGGAGGAAGTGGCGACCATCGCCCCGCCGTTGTTCATGCGGGCGGCGCAGGAGCGGAAGGTGCGCATTACCCCGGAGAGGTCCACCGCCATCATGTCCTCCCACGCGTCGTCCGTCATGTCCGCAAGTGATGCGCGCCGGAGGATTCCGGCGGCTCCGATGGCGATGTCCAGCCGCCCGAAGGTGTCGAGGGCGGCTTGTGCCATATTCTCTGTGTCCGCGTAGCTGCGGACATCCACCGGCACTGCAACACATGTGGCGCCTGCCGCCTCCACCAGCGCCACCGTCTCGGCGACGTCGTGCGGATCGCTTTCCAGGTAGCCGACCACCGTGTGGGCGCCGGCGCGGGCATAGGCAACGGCAAGGGCCTGCCCGATCCCGCTGGCGCCACCCGAGATGACGGCTACCTTGCCTTCGAGCCCGTCATCGCGGATCATACTGCCGCCGCCGTGGGGGTGGTGTGCTGCGTGACCTTGCGGGTGCCGACCATGCACAGCGCCGAGATGAAGAGCCCGCCGGTGCCGGTGATGATTGCTGCCCACTGCATTTCCAGGCCGAGGAACAGCATCAGGCTCAGCAGACCGGAGCCTGCAATACCGCCCAAGGGGGCCATCACGTGGGCCACGTTGGTACCCATACCGCGAACGTGGGCAGGATAGGACTCGCCCATGTAGTAGAGCAGGGCGGCGTACGGGCCGGTGAGGAAGAACAGGGTCATCGCGTACATGGAGATGATGAATACGTCGCTGCTTGGGCCCAGCAGCATGATCAAGCTGGCGACGCCGCCGCCAAACCAGCCGATGATGACGGTCTTCTGCCGGCCGATGCGGTCGCCGAGCCAGCCGTGGAACACATACCCGGCAAAGCCAACCGCGTTGGCGAGGACCAGGATCAGCAGGGCGTTTTCGAAGGTTACCTCCTTGGCTTCCACCAGGACGGTGGTGCCCAGAACAGAGAAGACCTGGATCGCAGCCCAGTTGAACAGCCAGGCCAGCGACAGCAGGATGGTGTGGCGGCGCAGTTCCGGAGTGAAGACGTCCTTGATGCCGGTTTTGTGGTGGCTGCCTTCTTCGAGTTCATGCTGGGCAGCGAGCTCGCGGGCTCCCTCGATGTCCCCGGCGGCCTGACGACGGCGAACCTCCTTGATGGCGGCGAAGGTGGGCGATTCAGGCAGGCGGGAGGCCATGACCGCGACCAGCAAGGCCATGACCGCGGCGACGACGAAACTCCAACGCCACCCGATGATTGGCAGCAATAGTGCCGAGAGGCCCGCGGACAGCAGGGCCCCCACTGGCCAGCCACCCTGGACGATCGAGTACATCAGGCCGCGGTTCTTGACCTTCCGGTAAATCTCGTTGAGGTAGACGGCATTGACCACTTCCTCCGACATGGAGAACCCGGAGAATGACCGGATGATGATCAGGCTGACCGCACCGGCTGCGAGGCCGGTGAACCCTGCCGCTGCCGCACCGCCGAGCATCAGGACGATCAGGGCATTCTTGCGACCCAACCGGTCGATAATGGTGCCCACCGCGAGAGCCACAATGAAAATACCGACGTGAGCGATGGTGTTCACCGCCGTGGACTCGGCGGCGCTCCAGCCGAAGTCGTCAGCGATCACCGGCAGGAGGGTTCCGAAGAGAGTGAAGTCGTACACCGAGATAACCCAGGCGATGAAACAGACCACTGAGACTTTGCGGACTACCTGCGGGGTAATTTCGACGTCCCAGGGGGCGACTTCGACGGGCGGGCTCTTGGGGGTTGAGGTGGAGGTCATGGCGGGATCCTGTTCTGGTGCCGGGTAGCGGGTTAGGGTGCGGTGCGGGGGTAACGGGCGGAGAAGTCGCGGGCGATCGTCTCCATGTTCACGAACTCGACGCCGTCGTGGCCGGCGATGTGGTCGAAGAGGCGTTCAAGCATCAACAGGTTCTGGGGCCGGCCGGAGACGTCTGGGTGGATCGTCAAAGGGAACACGGCGTAGTCCATTTCGCGGTAGACCCAGTCGAACTGGTCCTTCCACATCTGCTCAATATCGCGGGGGGAGACGAAACCGTGGCTGTTGGCGCTGCCCTTGATGAACATCATGGGAGGCAGGTCATCGAGGTACCAGTTGGCAGGGATTTCGATCAGGTCGGTTTCCTTGCCGCGAACCAGGGGCTTCATCCATTCCTGGGCGGAGGCGGCGTCGTAGTTGATCTTGGTCCACGAGTCACCCACCCGCACGTAGTAGGGGGTGAAGTCGTTGTGCATGAGGGAATGGTCGTAGAGGAAGCCGCGTTCGAGCAGGATCTCGTTGGTGACGTTGGAGAATTCCCACCACGGAGCCACGTAACCCACCGGCTTCTTCCCGGTGCGGGTGGTGAACAGGTCGATGCAGTGATCCAGCACCTCGGTCTCCTGTTCGCGTGACATCGCGATGGGGTTTTCGTGGCTGTAACCGTGCACGCCCACCTCGTGGCCGGCGGCGACGGTGGCTTCGAACTGCTCGGGGAAGGTTTCGATGGAGTGTCCGGGCCAGAACCAGGTCACCGGCATTTCGCGGTCCTGGGCCAGCTTCAGCAGGCGTGGCACGCCAACCTCGCCCGCGAAGATGCCACGTGAGATGTCTCCGGGTGAATCCTCGCCGCCGTAGGAGCCGAGCCAGCCACCCACGGCGTCCACGTCAATGCCTACTGAAACAAAAATCTTCTTGGTCATGCTGTTCCTCCTGGATGGGTTGGTGCTAGGTACTGCAGGGGTGGTTCGGGTCGATTAGCTATGGACGGCGAACCGGTGCGGGAAGGTTATCGGGTCGGGATCCGCTGCCAGCAGCAGAGCGGCAAGGATCCGGGATTGGAAGGGGTTGAGGTCGCGGGCTATGACAGCGCCAGCTCGGACCAGGTCTTTTCCACCGCCGTTGCCGTAGGTCGGTATCACCGGACCCCAGGGGGTGCGGCTGCTCAGAATCACCGGCACGCCTGCCGCGGTGAGGTCGGCGACGGCGGCGGCGAATCCCGCTCCGGCGTTACCGATTCCCGTTCCGGCGAGCACTACCGCGCTGGCTCCCGTCGCTGCGGCATGCCGCAGCAGTTCCGGTGTGGCGCCTGGGTAGGCGGTGATGATCTCCACGTGCACGTCATCGAACGCAGCGGTGGGCAGCGGTAACGGCTGAAGACGTGACGGGGCGGCGGTGACGACGACGTCGTCGCCAGCCAGGTGCGCCACCTCCACCCCTCCGGCAAAAGGACTGGCCGCGGTGGTGTGTGCCTTGCGGGCGCCGCGGGCGCTGCGAATCGAACCGGCGAAGGAAATCAGCACGCCGGCGCCCTGCAGGTGCTTGTCCGCCGCAGCAATGACGGCTTCCGTGAGGTTGCGCGGGCCGTCGGGTGAGTCACTGTCGGCGAGATGTTGCGCCCCAGTGAGGACCACGGGCTTGCGGCTGTTGTGCACTAGATCAAGGAGGAACGCTGTCTCCTCCATGGTGTCAGTGCCATGTGTAATGACGACGCCGTCGACGCCGGGCTCGGCGAGTTCGGCAGCGACTTCCTCGGCGATGATCCGCAGATCATGCAGGTCCAGGGAATAACTCCCGACGGTGAGCAGATCCCGGGACGTGACCTGGTGCGCATCGGACAGCGCAGCTGCCAGCGATTCGGTGCTGTCCGAGGCGACGGCGCCGCCGGGACCTTGCCCGCGGGACGCGATGGTGCCACCCGTCCCTAGTATCCGAATCGAAGCCACGTGCTGTCTCACTCCCTGGTTGTCTTGTCCCCGCGTAGGCGAACTGGTCAGTCAATCGATTGCAGCAAACGTATGCCGCAAACGTTTGTGTAGTGCGTGATAGCGATACTATGGGGAAGTAGATGTGAAGCGCAACACATTTCACAACTGTTTACATTGGGCTCATTTTCGACACGAAATGGAAACATGCACGGCACCGTACCCGTCACACTCAAGCTTTTGGCCACCGAGCTGGGCCTCAATGTCTCTACTGTGTCGCGGGTACTGAATGACCCCGCCGGGGTGGAATCGAAGTGGGCCGCCCCGCAAACCACCGAACGAATATTATCGTTGGCCCGGGAGCGCGGTTACAGCCGAAACCCGCATGCGGCGTCGCTGCGGACGGCGCGCTCAGACACTGTGGGTGTGATTGTCCCGCGACTGCAGGACTATGTGCTGGCCACCATCTATGAGGGCATCGATGAGGCGGCAGCAGAGAACGGTCTGTTCGCGGTGGTCGCCAACTCTCTGGACGACAGCACCAAACAGCGTGCCAAGGCCGAGATGCTGCTGGGCCGGCGCATCGATGGATTGATCTTCGGCGACGCGCACCTGCAAGAGCCATACCTCGACGAGTTGGCCGCCCGCGGCGTCCCGCTGGTGCTCGTCAGCCGCACCTCCGGCGACCATGTCAGCGTCACCTGCGACGACTACGCCGGGGGCAGGCTCATGGCCGAACATTTCCTGGCCACAGGTCGGCGCACTTTTGCGTTGATTGCCGGATCCGAGGCAACGTCAACGTCGAGTGACCGTACCGCCGGATTCGTTGATGTGCTGACCGACGCGGGGCTCAGAATCCCCGCTGAATGGGTCATACACAACGGGTTTGATCCCGCCGCCGGCCAGGAAGCGGCGGCGCGGATCCTGGCGTCCGGCCGGATGCCGGAGGCAGTCTTTGCCGTCAACGACTTCGCGGCAATCGGTGCCCTGGGGGTGTTTCAGGAAGCTGGACTGTCGGTTCCCGATGATGTTGCGGTGGGGGGCTTCAACGACACCCCGCTTGCCGCCGGCGTGAACCTGACGACAGTCCGCTCGCCCATGCACGAGATGGGGCGCCTTGGGCTACAGGCATTGCACTTGTTGATGGCGGGCGGCGCCCCGGAGAGTCTGCGTCTGTCTCCGGAATTGGTGGTGCGCGTCAGCGCTTAGACGGTGGGGAACAATAAGGTACATGTGCACACGATTAGGGGTTGCCGGCAGTAACCAGCGGACGGTTGGCGGGGGAACATGAGTCTGGTCTATCTTGGCGCGCTTCTCTTCTCGCTCGGCGGTTCGGTGCTCCTGGATTGGAGGTTTCGCCTCACGTTCTGGCGGGACGCCCGCAAAGCCTTCTGGACCATGACCCTCGGGATTGTCTTTTTCATCATCTGGGACCTCTTCGGTATCGCGCTCGGGATCTTCTTTCGCGGCGTTACCGACCTCATGACGGGAATTCTTCTCGCCCCCGAGCTGCCCCTTGAGGAACCGTTCTTCCTCGCACTGCTGTGCTACACCACCCTCAATGTGCTGGGCGCGGTCGCCGTCCGGGAGCGAAAGGCGGCGGCGTGACATATCTAATCCTCAACATCATCTTCTTCATCCCAATTCTGGCGATTGCAGCCTGGGCCTATCGGACGCGACGCCAGCTGCTTCCCAGCCGGCGGGCAATCGGAATCACTCTGATCGTGCTGCTGCTGGCAACTGCGGTGTTCGACAACGTGTTGATCGCCGCTGGCATTGTGGACTACAACCCTGACCTCATTCTCGGCATCCGGTTGGCGCTGGCCCCCATCGAGGACTTCGCTTACACCGTCGGGGCCTGCATCCTGCTGCCGTCGCTGTGGGCACTTATTCCCGGCCGGGCACCCAACCAGGAGTCCAGCTCCAGCCCGGCGCCCCACCCCGGCGAGAGTGGCGGAGGCTAGAAGCAGCAAGCCATTGACAGCAGATTTCCGCCCTACTAACGTCTCCATCACAAGTCCATACCTTTGATCGCTCTCGCCACTTTGTGCCAGCCCTGCGGCTGACTCGAAGTGGCTTCCCTATTTCAAAGTTTCCCTCTTCGTTGTGCGAGGAGTGCCATGAGCAGTGTTGGTTTGTTGTACGTCGGCGCGGTTCTCTTCATGAATGGCCTGATGTTGATTGGGCTGGTCCCGGGCAAGTCCGCGGCCATCCTCAACTTCTTCGTCGGGGTCATGCAGGTAGTCTTCCCGACCATCATCCTCATTCAGTCCAACAACGATCTGGCGATCATCTTCGGTGCGGCAGGGCTGTATCTGTTCGGGTTCACTTATCTCTATGTCGGGATAATCCAGATGACTGGGATCAGCGGCGAAGGCCTGGGGTGGTTCTCCGTCTTTGTTGCAGCCTGCGCCGTGGTGATCGGCATCCTCCAGTTCACCCTGGTGGGAGACCCCGTGTTCGGGGTGATCTGGTTGACGTGGGCCGTCCTCTGGTTCCTCTTCTTCCTCCTGCTTGGCTTGGGGCGGGATTCCCTGACCTTCACCACGGGCTGGTTCACCATCTTCGTCGCGCACATCACCGGGACCATTCCCGCGTTCTTTCTCCTGACCGGCAGGTACGAGACAAATGACGGGTACGCCGTCCTGGTAGCAATTGCTGCCGCAGCCGCTCTGGGCGCAGCCTTCTTCCTGGGGCGCCGAGGCATCCCGCGGGGCAAAGCATCGCAGGAGAACCAAGCCGTGGCGCCTGCGTAGGAAACAACCCACAGAAAGGACAGTCTGACCGATGCCGATCTACGAATACCGGTGCCCCGAATGCAGCATCTTCGAGGTCATCAGCCCGATGAGCGCGGCCTCCGATCAGCAACTTTGTCCTACCTGTGGGGGCGCCGCCCGACGGAAGATGAGCGCGCCCAACCTGTCCAAGGCCGGCTCGTCGGCCTTCCAGCTCATTGATTCAACGGAACGCAGCGCCTCAGAACCGGCGGTGGTCAGCGGGGCGTTGCCGTCCAAATCCAAACGCAAGAGCCAGCCCTACACGACCAATCCACTTCACAGTAAGCTGCCGCGTCCCTGACCCACGGTGTGCGGCCAACCCAGAGGAGATGAAATGCCCGACGTCATATTTCCACTCGACTCCGCCAAGAAGTTCGAGGATCAGGAAAAGATTGGCCACAACCGGTGGCACCCGGAGATCCCCCCGGTGGCGACCGTCAAACCGGGCGACTCCTTCAGGGTCCACTGCCGAGAGTGGTTCGACGGCGCGATCGTCAACGATGACTCCGCCGACGACATCCTCAACGCACCCCTGATGACTGTCCACAAGCTCAGCGGCCCCTTCGCCGTCGAAGGCGTAAAGCCCGGCGACCTCCTGGTCGTCGACATTCTCGACGTCGGACCGATCCCGCAGGAAGACTCCGGTCCGCTGGCCGGGCAGGGCTGGGGTTACACCGGCATCTTCTCGAGGAACAACGGCGGCGGCTTTCTCACCGAGCAGTTTCCCGACGCCTATAAGGCGATCTGGGACTTCTCCGGCCAGGTGGCCACCTCACGGCACGTACCCGAGGTCTCCTATGTGGGGCTGATCCACCCGGGCCTGATGGGAACCGCTCCATCCGCCGAGCTCCTTGCCAAGTGGAACAAGCGCGAGGGTGACCTGATCGCCACCGATCCCAACCGGGTACCGCCGTTGGCCCTCCCGCCCGAGCCGCAATTCGCGGTGCTCGGTGGCCTTCCGGCGTCGGAGTTTGATCGGGTTGCGGGGGAGGCTGCGCGCACAGCGCCGCCCCGGGAAAACGGCGGTAATCAGGACATCAAAAATCTGTCGAAGGGGACCAGGATCTTTTACCCTGTATTCGTGGACGGGGCGAACCTGTCATTGGGAGATCTCCACTTCTCCCAGGGCGACGGCGAAATCACCTTCTGCGGTGCCATCGAGATGGGCGGTTTCATCGACCTCCGGGTCGATGTCATCAAGGGCGGAATGGAAACCTATGGGGTGAGCGAGAACGCCATTTTCATGCCGGGCATCGTCGACCCCCGCTACAACGAATGGATCGCGTTCTCCGGCACCTCGGTAACCCTGGATGGGAAGCAGCACTATCTCGACTCCCATCTGTCCTATCAGCGGGCCTGCCTGCACGCCATCGACTACCTCACCAAGTTCGGCTACAGCCCGGAGCAGGCCTACCTGCTGCTGGGGTCGGCGCCGATTGAGGGCAGGCTGTCCGGTGTGGTGGATATCCCCAACTCCTGCTCAACGGTGTACCTCCCGACGTCGATCTTCCACTTCGATGTCCGCCCCTCGGCCTCCGGTCCACATCAAATTGATCCCGGGATGGGGGCACCGAAGTCGCACAACGTGTAATTCAACGTCCGCAGACTGCCGGTGCCAGTGGGCGGGGACGCCACTGGTGCCGGTATTACGGGCCCTGCGTTGGTCGGCAGTAGGCAATCCGCGACAAACCTTAGGTGCGGATGACTCGTTGCTTCCTCGCAGCGGAAATAGCTGCTGTGCGGTTGTCAACGCCTAGCTTCTCGTAAATGTGGACGAGGTGGGTCTTGACCGTGGCTTCACTGATGAAGAGGTCTTTGGCAATTTGACGGTTCGTCATTCCAGTCGCGAGGAGACCAAGGATCTGAACCTCCCGGCTGCTCAACGAGGGCGCGGGATTTTGGATCCGCCCCATCAGTCGGGCTGCCACTTGAGGGGCGAGCGCGGTCTGGCCTGCCGCGGCGGATTGCACGGCCTGGCGGATTTGTTCCGGCGGCGCGTCCTTCAGCATGTATCCGCTGGCCCCGGCCTCGACCGCGGCCATGATATCGGCATCCGAATCGTACGTCGTCAGAATGAGCACAGGTGGTGCGGAATCGAGCTTCCTGATTTCCCGGGTAGCCGTTACACCATCCATTCCAGCGCCCATCTGCAGGTCCATGAGAACAACATCCACCGGCTCGGCCAGACTCGCCGCCCGGCTGAGGGCAGATAACGCTTCGGCCCCGTCGGAGGCCTCCGCAACCACCGTGATGCCCTCGAAATCGCTGAGCATGGCTCTTAGCCCGGCACGAACCACTGGGTGATCATCGACGAGGAGAACCCTGATCTCAGGCATGAGATTCTTCGATGTCGAAAGGGGCCAGGGGAAGACGGATAGCGACAACTGTCCCTTCACCAACGGTTGACTCAATGTCCACCACCCCACCCATGGAGGTGACCCGTTGGCGCACAGATTGCAAGCCGAATCCTGTGCCGTCGGACCGAAGCGGCGGATCTGAGAGGGTACCCAGGGCGTCGAATCCGGTGCCGTTGTCGTAAACATCCAGGGTGACATCCGGTCCGAGGAACCCGAGCGTCACGACGGCGGTGCTGGCCTGGGCGTGCTGATCAACGTTGGAAAGGGTGGATTGGGCGGCTCGCAGGAGGGCGACTTCATACGGTGGGGGCAACTGGACAGGTTCGCCGTCGAGCTCAAACCGGCACCTCAGGGGTGAACCGTGTGCTGCGGCCTGACGTTCGACCGTGGCGCAGATTCGGCGTAGCCGGGTCACGAGTGAGTCGGCGTTGGCATTGTTGGAGCTCAGGCCGCGGACAAAACGTCGTGCTTCGTCGAGGTTCTCTGAGGCCGTCACCTGAATGGTGCGAATTCTTTCCTTCGTGAGCGCGGTTGACCCGGCCTCGAGCGACGTTTCAGCGGCGCGGGAAATCAGAACAATACTGGAGAGCCCTTGCGCCAGGGTGTCGTGAATTTCCCGAGCCAGCCGCTCACGTTCAGCGAGGACCCCCGATTCATGTTGGGTTCGGGCAAGGGCCGCTCTGGTGTTGCGTAGTTCATCCAGTGCTCGGCGCTGGTTGACTCCCTCGGAGTAGAGGCTTTCGTAGACCATCGCCATGACCACGGCAAAGACGGCACCAAGCCCGGGCCCGATAATCATTGCCGCATGCAGTTCACCACTGTGGTTCCATTGGGCCGCCGACACCGCACCGGTCATCAGGAGGACGGTAACAATCGCGTGCCTGGTATGAAGCAGATGAAGGTGAAGAAAAAACAGGGGAAAAGCGAGCCACGAAAAGTCTGCGCTGAGCACTAGAAGGACCAGCCAGAGCAAGGTCACACTGGCCAGCCAGATCTTGCTGTAGCGGCGAGGTTCCAACCTCCAGGGCGGTATCTCTCCGTCAGCCGCGCGCTTCTCGGCCAGTGTCCCGGCGAGGTAAAGCGCACCCAGAACGGCAGAAATCATGATGACCATCCAGCTGGCCGCCCGCTGGGGTGTTGCCACTGTGCTGACGGTGCCGACAACGAGGAGTGTTGCGAAACCCAGATGAAGGCTCACCCGCAGCACTTTCAGTACCGCTGCTCCGGTGTGAACCTCGGGCACCGGAGTAGGAGGAGCGGTCATGTGTCCAGCTTATCGGGGCGATATCCGGCGGGCATCAACCAAACGATTGATCGCAGGGTCATCCCCTCCATGTCAGCCAATCAACCGTGATCACGATGTGCCGGCAGGCAGTTCACCTCAGAGTGGATATAGGCCCTCAGAGGCTACCGACCTACCAGCTCACCTGCATCGAAAGAGGAACAAAGCATGTTTTTAGCACTACGAGATATTCGTTTCGCCAAGGGACGTTTTGCCCTGATGGGATCCGTAGTTGCGCTGATCACTCTCCTCCTGGTCATGTTGTCCGGTCTGACCGCCGGGCTGGCAAATCAATCGACGTCTGGGATCGAGCAGCTCGACGCTACAACCATCGCGTTCGGCGCTCCCGACGGCGATGAGCCGAAAGCTTCCTACACGGAATCCCAGGTGAGCACCGATCAGCTCCGCGTCTGGCAACAGGCTGACGGAGTCCTGAAGGCGGAAGCCTTGGGCATCAGTCAGGTTCGGATCCAATCCGGGGGGACCTCCAACGCCGCGGTTTTTGGGGCCGTCCCGGATGGTGCGCTTGCTCCGGGCCAACTGCGCGCCGGTAGCGTGGTTGTCAGCCGGCAGCTATCCACCGACCTGGCGCTCGCTGTCGGGGATACCGCCAAGATCAACGGTACCGATCTCCAGGTGGCAGCCATCATCGACGATCAGTGGTACAGCCACACCCCGGTAGTTTGGACAACCCTGACGGATTGGCAGAACCTCTCGCGAGTCTCTGACCCGAATGTCATCGGAACGGTCATCGCCGCCACTTACGACGACGCCGCGGGCCAACTGCCAGACATTGACGGTGCGGCCCGAACCACCAGTACGACGACGACGGAGAGCTTCGGCGCCCTGGCCTCCTTCGGATCGGAAAACGGATCACTGAAGATGATGCAGGGTTTCCTCTACGGGATTTCGGCTTTGGTGATTGTCGCCTTTCTCACCGTGTGGACAGTCCAGCGCACCCGCGACATCGCTGTTCTCAAGGCCTTGGGTGGTTCCAACAAATACATCCTCGGTGACGCGATGACCCAGGCAGCGATTGTCCTGGTTGCGGGCGCCAGCCTCGGAGGGGTCTTGGGGTTGGGTGGCGGATTCATCGCCGTCCAGGCCGCACCCTTCACGATCTCACCAGCCACCACTCTCGTCCCGATCGTCGGCATCGTTGTGCTGGGTTTGGTCGGATCAGTGCTGGCGGTCCGCCGCGTCACCAGGATCGACCCGCTGATCGCCCTCGGCGGCAACTAAAACCATCGATAGCCTTTCACCGAGCAAAGAGGGACACCCAATGAACGCAAACAACACACCCGCCCTGAATCTGGTCAACGTGACCCTTGAATACCCCGATGGCGACTCGGGCACCCTCAAGGCCCTGGACAACGTCAACCTTGCAGTCGCCGCCGGAACGATTACCTCACTGGTCGGACCGTCGGGCTCCGGTAAATCCAGTCTGCTGGCCGTCGCGGCGACCCTTGTCCGCGCAACTAGCGGGCACCTCGCTATCAACGGAATCGACGCCACTGCGCTGACCGATCAGGACCGAACAACACTGCGCCGCGAGGAGGTGGGCATCATCTTTCAACAGCCCAACCTTCTGGCCTCGCTCACGGCCATGGAGCAGCTCATCATTGGAGAACACCTGCGTGGCACCGCGCCCCGAGTCGCCCGCCCCCGGGCAATGGAAATGCTCGATGTTGTTGGCCTGTCCGATGCTGCCAGCCGCCGCCCACATCAGCTATCCGGTGGGCAGCGTCAGCGGGTCAACATTGCCCGGGCTCTGATGGGAGACCCATCAGTGCTGCTAGTCGATGAACCCACGGCGGCCCTGGACCATGAGCGATCCGATTCGATCATCCGGTTGTTGTGCAGCATCACCCGCGAATTCCGGGTGGCAACCGTCATGGTCACCCACGACACCGAATTCGTTCCGCTCACCGATGCTGTAGCCACCATGCGTGATGGCAGGCTCTCCGCATCCGAACTCATCGCATCCTAGAGACTGCGTACACGACGGTGGCGCTGTTGACTAGGTGAGCTGATTGAAACGGATGAGGTTGCCAGCGGGGTCGCGGAGGGCGCAGTCGCGCACGCCGGCAGTGGATTTATCAGCTTCCATCGGCGGGGGTAACTGTTCCGGCGGTGTCCCCACCGTCGATGACGAACTCGGCTCCTGTCACGAAGGACGATTCGTCGGACGCTAGGTAGAGGACAAGGTTGGCCACTTCTCCTGGGTGGCCCACCCGGCCGAGTGCGACCCGGCTCATGTCGATGGGCACGTTTTCGGTCATGGGTGTGGAGATGACACCCGGATGAATGGAGTTGACCCTGATTCCGTAGCGTCCCAGATCAAGTGCGGCGCTCTTGGTGAGCCCGCGCACACCGAACTTCGAGGCAGTGTAGGCCGAGATCGCCTCATAGCCCCGGATCCCGGCTATCGACGAGATGTTCACTATCGAAGCGCCCCTGGACCGCTTGAGTGCTGCGATTGAGGATTTGATCCCGATGAACGTACCCGTCAGATTAATACCGATAACCCGGTCCCACTGCTCCAGCGTGTAGTCCTCAATGGGTGCGAAATCCACAACGCCGGCATTGTTGATCACCACATCCAAAGCACCGAACATCTCAACGGCAGCGCCGACTGCTGCTTCCCAGTCCTGAGGGCTGGTCACATCCAGATGCACGTAGTGAACCCCGGAGCCTATCCGTTCCGCGGTCTGCTGGCCTTCCGCGTCGAGGACGTCCCCGATGACAACCTTGGCTCCTTCGCCATGTAAACGGGCAGCCACTGCGGCTCCGATGCCGCGCGCACCCCCACTGATCAGTGCCACTTTGTCGATGACGCGGTCCATGTCACGTTCCTCTCGGTTAGTCAGGTGGTTGTCGGCGTCGGTGAAGTTGTCGACATCGCGCACGGCATAGGCGGTGCGGGTTCCCCGGTCAGCCGCGGCTGATGGGGACCTTCTTCGGTGCGGGGGCCTCAGCGGGTTCTTTCGGTACCGGTAGGCGTACCTCGAGTACCCCGTTGACGTACTGGGCCTTGATGTCTTCTTCCTTGACCCCGGCGGGAAGCGGGACAGTGCGGCTAAAGGAGCCGTAGCGGAACTCGGAGTGATAATCGTCCCCGTCTTTGTGTTCCTCATGTTCCCTCCGTTCGGCACGGATGTTCAGGAACCCCTCGTCCAGGGTGATTTCGATGTCCTTATCGGGATCGACGCCGGGCACTTCTGCCTTGACTACCAGATGGTCGCCGTCAACATATTCCTCTACGCGGATCGGCGACGCACCCCGTTTGGTATCAAACAGGCGGTCCATTGAATTGAGCAGGTCCAACGGGGACCACCTCGACAGGTCAGACATGGCAAGTCCTCCAGAGCTAGGAAGCGCGATAGTCCCTGCAGGGACCTATGGTCCTCCAAGTAAAGACCTGCCAAAAAAGCCTCGACAGGGACCAAAGCCCTGACCTTCAGCCTTCGGGGAGCGGCTAGACCTGCCGGATGGAGGCGCGCACGATGACGGGCATCTCCACGAGATGCTCGCCGTGAGGAGCCGTCCCGTCCAACAGTAGTTCGACGGCACGAGCGCCCATTCCCTCGTGCGGAAGGGCGATCGTTGTCAGCCCGGGACGAAGGTACGAGGCAATTTCGTCGTTATCGAACGAGACGATCGAGACGTCGTCGGGCACCCGGAGCCCACGCTCCGTCAGCGCTTGATAGGCGCCGAAGGCGAGGGGATCGTTGAGGCACAGCAGCGCTCGCGGGAGGACAGGTTCAGCGAGGAGCGCCTCCACCGCGGTGAACCCCTGCTGGGGTGCCCATTCCCAGATCGATTCCTCCCGCTCGAAGGTCAACCCGCGGTCCTGCATTTCTGCCCGAATCCCCGCCAGACGCCGTGCGACGGTGGTCGACCGGAAGGCATCCCGCTCGATCTCTTGGTTGTGGCCCAGGAGGACGATGCCCTCGCGGTGGCCTGCGTCGGCCAGCAGTGACACAGCCGCTCGTCCACCGCGTTCCTCATCGGGCAGGACCGACGTCGAGTGGCTGTCGCTGGTGGCGTTGAGCAGTACCAGGCGAGTGTTATCCGGGAGGACGGGAGCCACCACTTCCCGGGAACGCATGGTCGCGAAGACGATGCCGTCCACCTGCCGGTCCAGCAGCGCGGCAATGGCTTCGGTCTCGCGGGTGGGGTCACCGCCGGTCTCGGCCAGCAGGATGACGTGCTCCGCCTGTTCGGCGGCGGCCAGCGCTCCCTTGATCAAACCGCTGGCGAAACGCGTGGATGCGACGGTGTCGGAGATGAACCCGATCGTTTGGGTCTTATCCACCCGGAGGCTGCGGGCCGCCACATTCGGTCGGTACCCCAACTCCGCTGCGGCGCGGTGGACGCGGTCGCTGGCATCCTTGGACAGTCTGGTGTCCGGGCGGCCATTGAGAATCATGGATGCGGCCGACGACGACAAACCAGCCCGACGTGCGACGTCGGCAAGGGTCACACGCCTGGTTGTCATTAGTTCCTCCTGCTCGATGCTAGCTCTCCATAACGACTTGGCAAACCACTTGCGTAATCGCCGAATAGCCTCCAAGCTGGGTGCTGAATGGATTTAGCATTCATCACTGTGGATCTCCTGAAGAGAATCGTCGACGAAGGAGTCACCTATGAATTCACCACGACGGCCCCCTGGTCGCCGTCGAGCCGTTGCCGTAGTAGCCTTCATGGCCGCCGCCTTCCAGCGCCAGTTTGTCCGCGCGCTGCGTCAGGGTGCCGTCAAGGGCTGACGCCGCTTCACTTCCCGCTTCAACCAAGGATCATCACCATGAGCTTCACTCTCGCCGACCACTGGGTCTGGGATTTCTGGCACGCCGACGACGGCGACACGCACCACCTCTTCTACCTTCACGCCCCGAAGTCGCTGGGGAATCCCAATCTCCGGCACCGGAACGCCCGCGTGGGGCACGCGACCTCGACGGACCTGACGACTTGGGAGGACCACGGAGTGGTGCTTGAGCCGGGGGAGTCCGGTTCCTTTGATGGCAGCGCCACCTGGACCGGCAGCGTAGTCCGCGGTGACGACGGGGTGTGGAACATGTTCTATACCGGATCACGGTTTCTGTCCCCGGACGCCGTCACCAACGTGGAAACGGTCGGCCGGGCTCTCTCTTTCGATCTGGCGTCGTGGACCAAGCAGTCGGGACAGATCTCGGCGGACCCGCGCTGGTATGAGACTCTCACCGATGCCACCTGGCATGAGGAGACATGGCGCGATCCGTGGATTCACCGCGATGCCACCGGCCTGTGGCACATGCTCCTCACCGCACGGTCGCGATCGGGCGTTGGGTGGGACCGCGGCGTGATTGGCCATGCGACGTCGACCGATCTCGAGCAATGGACCACGCAGCCGCCGCTGAGCGAACCGGGTGCGGGGTTCGCCCACATCGAAGTGGTCCAGCTGGTGACCATCGAGGACAGGCCAGTGCTTCTCTTCTCTTGTGATACCGATCACCTGGCCGGAGCGCGCGAGGCGGACGGAGTGCAGGGCGGGATCTGGGCGTTGCCACTTGAATCGGATTCTCTGAAGCGTCCTCTCGATACCGCTTCAGCGGTTCAGCTGACCCACGATGAGCTCTACGCTGGCCGCGCGGTGCAAACCCGATCGGGGGAGTGGGTGCTCCTGGCGTTCGAGAACGTTGATAGGGAGGGAACCTTTATCAGTGGTATCTCGGATCCTTTACCCTTGTCCTGGGCGACGGATGGATCACTTTCAGTTTCAATTGCACGAGCAAAGGTCAGCGCGTGAGCGAAAAGCACGGTATTCATGGCTCAGTCGATGGGCGCTTCGCCTCGGTGCGGGACGCCTTTGCAGCCGCCTTCGAGGGCAAGCCCTGGATGGGCGCGGCCCTGGCGGTCCACCACCAGGGAGAACTGGTGGTTGACCTGTGGGGCGGAGTGGCTGACGCCCGCGATTCCACGCCCTGGACCAGCGACACTTCGACGGTCGTCTTCTCCTGCACCAAGGGGATCATGTCGATCCTCATCGCCCGCCTCGTTGAAGCCGGTCGGTTGGACTATGACAATCCGATCACCGACATCTGGCCGGAGTTCGGCGCCCACGGCAAAGACAAGGTCACCATTGGTGATGCGCTGTCGCACCGGGCGGGCGTATCGGCACCCCGACGGTCAGTGAGCCTTGAGGAAGCGCTCGACTGGGAGACCATGACCGGCTTGATCGCCGGGCAGGAACCCTTGTGGGAGCCCGGCTCCGGGTACGGGTACCACGCGTTGACGCACGGCTGGATTACGGGCGAGATTATCCGCCGGGTCACTGGAAAGATGCCGGGTGAGTACCTGGCTGACACCCTCACGGGACCACTGGGCGCCGACCTTCGAGTGGGTGTCCCTGCCAACGAGCAGGCCAACGTTGCCCACCTGGAGGCAGGTGAAAGTCTCCGCGAGTTGGTCCAAATGCAGATTGCTGCCGCCGAGCCCGGAGTCATTGACTGGCCCATCCATGCGATGACGCTGGGGGAGGCCTTCCCTCAGGAACTGGTCAGCCCGAACTCCGGTTTCAACCGGTCCGACGTCCGGGCTGGTTTGTTTCCCGGAGCTGGCGGCATCGCGACCGCCCGCGGGCTGTCGGCCGCCTGGTCCTCCGTCATCCATGACACCGACACCACGCGACGACTCGACCCGACGGTGCTCAAACTGGCCACCGAGGCACGAAGCGAGGGGGCGCCTGTGTTCCCTGCGCCCGCTCCGTGGCCCCGTTGGGGAGCCGGTTTTCAGCTCGACTCCGAAGCACGCCGCTACGTCTCTACCGACGGATTCGGCCACGACGGCGCCGGTGGCCAGGTGTCGTTTGCTGAACCGGAACTGGATCTGAGCATCGCGTTTGTGACCAACTGGATGGAAGCTGGCGACGATCAGAGGGCCACGATAATCGTCGACGAACTCAGGAAAGCCGTCAGCTAGAGAATGCATGCTACGACTCTTGGGTAGGTATCAGGACTTCTCTCCCCAGGAAGGCAAGCCAATCTACGTATGCAGGTGTTTTCGGCGCTCCGCGGAACCAAGGGCATACACCAAGTAAACCTTCGGCAGGCCCTTTTGATCCAGCAGCAAATTTACAATAGGTATCGTCATGCTGAATCCGTAGGATCAGGTCTCATGGAACCTCTCGCCAGCGGTCAGCTGGAAGTGAAGCGCGCCCGTATTGTCGATCTGCTTCCGCTAAGTTGGAACACGTCCCTGACACTGAGCAGAGGAAAAAGTCCTCGGAATGCTTGGCAAAAGCGGCTGCAGGCAGCGATTACGCTGCCAATCCTCGTTCTCCTGTTCCTGATGTACATGCCGTCAGGGGACGTGATCACCTCGCGCTCCCGCGATGCCGTGATTCTTCTGACTGAAGCCAGAAGTATTAAGAAGACGCTGCAGCGTTTAGGATCTATGGTTCTCGTTTTCCTCTACTCACTATTCGCGTTCATCATCTGGCTGTTTTCTCTCACGCTCTTGGGCGACACCATTGGACCTTGGGTAGGGCTTCTGCCCCCTCTTTGGTTGGTGGTCGGGTTCTTGCTTTTGGTGACGTCAATGGGCGGCAGCCTTTCGGCGCTAAGCCAAGCTCTGGTGCT
Organism: Arthrobacter sp. TMT4-20; assembly: GCF_054510775.1. Taxonomy (NCBI): domain Bacteria; kingdom Bacillati; phylum Actinomycetota; class Actinomycetes; order Micrococcales; family Micrococcaceae; genus Arthrobacter; species Arthrobacter sp. TMT4-20. The sequence goes on from NZ_JBTNDW010000011.1 coordinate 123,058, forward strand.
GGTCCGCCCGCGCGGGCCTTACTGGGTGGCGCAGGCACTTGCGTCCGCGCCAGAAGCGCAGATGAGTGGGCTTGAATTTGCGAGGACCGCGATCGAGAACTTCGTTCCCGCCGGAGTCCCAGTCGTTGTAACCGCAGCGTCAGACAGAATAGCCGTTGTCTACGAGCGGTTTGGGTTTGTGCGTCAGAAACCAGGCGGTCTGAATTTGATTGGGCGATCAGCCGCCCATCATCCGTGACGCGCTGGGGCACAACTATTAGCGACAGGGATCGGAAATCTTCGGGCAGGCTTCATCTGCCGGTTGACGTATTAGAACGTTATCGGCGTTTGGCTGAGTAGGTCGATTCGACATTGCTCGCGAAGGACTGGTCCCGGTATGGTCCAGAGACCCAAGAGCTTGCGCCAAGATGATCAACGCCCGCTCCGAGACGATCACTGAGAAACCGTCATTTCATACCGCCTCGGCGAACGTAGCGGGTGCGCCCAGCGCGGTGTCGTTGATCATCGCAGTGGGTGCGGCAAAGCAGAATGGCCTCTCTGAGCATCCGGCGTCTGATGATGTCCACGCTTGCTCAGGTTCGTATCGAGCTTATTTTGTTAACGCCAACCCAAAACAGGGCCATTAGTGCCAATTGAAAACAGGGCCACTGGTTGTTCGTTCTATTGTGCCGTACTGGTTGTTGGCTGGTGTTTTGAGAGCCGGTAGCTGTTGCCTTTGAGGCTGATGACGTCGGCGTGGTGAACGATTCGGTCGATCATGGCTGAGGCGATGGTCAGGTCCCCGAAAACATCACCCCAGCGGGCGAAGGGCAGGTTCGAGGTCAGAATCAGGGAGGCGTGTTCGTAGCGGCTGGAGACG